>NZ_JAGQEG010000059.1 GCF_018305005.1 Collimonas silvisoli | reverse complement strand
GTAATCGGATGTTTGGCATGATCCAATTCGCAAAACCATTGCACTGTGGCGGTGGCGCAGCGCCCTTTTAAGTCAATATGGGTCGTGTTATTTTTATTTGTCTTGGGTAGCGTATCGCTCATGATGCCTCCTTGGATTGCGCGTCGTTGCGGCTCTCGATGACATGCGTACGATAGCCTCGATTCGATAGCCGATGCGGGTTGGTGTCGGCTAGTTGCGGGTGAACTTGCTTGAGGATGACTGTATAGGCGTATAGGCTATTGAGGGATTCGCTGCCCTTGATGCTTACGGGGATCAATGCCGGCGCCCTCATTACCTCAGGGATTGCTTCACTTTTTACGCGGAGACTGCGAGGAGAGTCGAACATGAATGCATTTCCTTATTGTCGTTACGTCAGAGTAGGGCTGGTCACTTGTAGTGGCGCATACCCGGTCTTGCAGGCTGTCAAAGCGACAAGAAACCATGCGCAAATAAAAAGAATGGCTGCGAGAGACGGTATTAAAATAACAAGTATTGCATTATTTGCACTATTTTGGAGAAAATAATTGCTGGAAAAGTTAACTGGCATGAAATTCGGCTCATCAAAATTGACCGCTTCCGAGAGCAAGAGAAGGGGGTCTTCAATGCGAAGAAAGGCCAATGTTGAGTTTGACCTCGGGGAAATCGACTGCTGACCGAAGGAAAGGTTAATTATTCTTATCCATGACCCAATCTTCGATTCAGAATGACAAAACGCCACGTAACTAGGGCCGGATTAGGCGCCCGGTCATCCGCCAGGAAAATAATACGGACTCTGTACGGTGACGCACTTAACATTCGAATTAAGATAGGTAATCTGGCCGTATCGGCTTGCCTTCAAGAGTTGCACTAGCAAATATCCAATGAAATCATCAATCGCAGCAGCAGACGCAGACACCGGTGATGCGCCAGAGACGCCGGGGACAGCCGCGACGGACGATACGCCGATGACCGGGCCGCTGGCGCCGCTTGCCGCCACCGGTTCGGCCAATGTGCGCAACCTTTGCCTGAGGATGCTGACGATATTGGCTTTGGTGTTTGCCCTGCAATGGGCGCAAAGTTTCCTGATTCCTCTGGTGTTCGGCATTTTCATTGCCTACACGCTGAATCCGCTGGTAGCCTGGCTGGAGCGGATCCGCATCCCGCGCCTGATCGGCACTTGCATCGTGATGGCGACCCTGCTGCTCGGCTTGGGCCAGGCCGGCTATTCTTTGCGCGACGAATTCCAATCCATCGTCGAACGGCTGCCTGCCGCCGCCCATCAATTGGCGCGCGCCATAGTCAGCATACAAACCAAAACACAAGACGGAAAAACCAGCACTATCCAGAAAATGCAGGCGGCGGCGAACGAAATTGAAACCGCCGCCGGCCAGGCGGCCGGCGTGCGGCCGGACGCCAAACGACCGGCCAGTCCGGCACCGCCGGCGTTCCGATTGAGCGAATGGCTATGGACCGGCTCGATGGGAGCGATGCTGTTCATCGGGCAAGCGGTGATGGTGGCTTTCCTGGTATTTTTTCTCTTGCTGTCGGGCGATACCTTCAAACGCAAGCTGGTGAAGCTGACCGGGCCGTCGCTGTCCAGCAAAAAGATCGCTGTCAATATCCTGCTCGACATCAATACCTCGATCCAGAAATACATGTTCATGCTATTGGTGACGAATGCCTTGCTGGCGGTCCTGATGTGGGTGGCGTTCCGCTGGATAGGGCTGGAAAACGCCGGCGCTTGGGCGCTTGCGTCCGGCTGTTTGCATATCATTCCGTACTTCGGCCCGCTGCTGATCGCTGTCGCCACCGGGCTCACCGCGTTCATGCAGTTTCAATCGTTTTCGATGATGTTGCTGGTAGCAGCTTCGACACTGGCGATAGCAACCCTGATCGGCACACTTGTGACGACCTGGATGACCGGCAGAATCGCCAAGATGAACGCGGCGGCGGTATTCATCGTGCTGCTTTTCTGGGGCTGGCTGTGGGGAGTATGGGGAATGCTGCTGGGGATTCCGATTATCGTTATCGTCAAAGTCATCGCCAAACGTGTCGATGGCCTGCAGGCAGTGGCTGAGCTGCTGGGCGACTAGCCCGTCGGTTCATTCGACGCTTGCACATCCGTGACGAAGGTAAAAAAAACGGCATCCGAGGATGCCGTATCGAAGCAAATTACAACGAAGAACTAAAGCAAGGAATTAAAGCGTGATCTTGGAGATCTTGGCGCCTTGCAGGGAAACGCCGGCGATCAACCCGGCATTGGTGGTAATGAAACCGATGATCGGCTGTTGCGCAGTGTTGGTGTCGATGCTGCCGTTGGCGCCGATGTTGGCCAGCGCTACGGTGGCGTCGGCGCCGACGGTCCAGCCGTTGCTGTTACGGAATTTATCCAGAGAATCCTGAGTCATGAACAGCAGGATGATGGCTTTCGATTGCGCTCCAGCCTGGAAGCCGATAGAACCGGCGGTGGTGCTGTAATAACCTTCGGTGCGGTTACCGACGCGTAATGCGCCCTTGCCGTATTCGGCGCCGAGCACAAAGCTGGCTTGCAGCACCGCTGGGAATACCAGCACACCCTTGGCGCGGGAGACCAGCTCGCGCGAGGAGGGCGCGGTCTGATACAGTTTGGACAGAGTCGCGTCTACGCCGGCATCGACTTCGCTGCGGCCGGTTTTGGAACTTGCGTCGTGGGCCGGCAGGGTGGTGGTGCAACCGGCGAAGGTGAGGCTGGCCATGGCGACGGCAATAGCTGCCAGACCCTTGGCCGGAAACGATGATTTCTTTTGCATTTTTTTCTCCATCAGAAGTATGGATGACGATTGGACAACGTTGCAAATTATATATGGCAATGCGAGATGCGTGTATAAATCGACAATTTTGACTGAGCTTCCATAAACTCCCAGCTCCCAACGGTATCCCGGATCGGCAACCCAATCGGCCAGAATGGCGACGACATCGCGGCATCCGAGTTGCGGCGCATCTTTCTCCGCAATCATGATTTGACTCTAGGCCGGATGTAAGATTGCATCTGTACGGTAGCACACATCCGAACAGCTATAACTTGCCTGGCCATCCGCGACTCCTGACGGCGGCAAGCTTTGACCACAACGAGGAACCCGTAATGAGCACAATCACCGGCGGCGCCGGCCCGCAGTCCGCGCTGTATCTGGACGACCTGAAAATCGGCGACCGTTTCTGCAGTGCCGAACATGCCCTGGACGAACAGCAGATCATGGCTTTTGCCCGGCAATTCGACCCTCAGCCTTTCCATCTAAGCGATGCCGCCGCCAAGAGCACTTTGTTTGCCGGGCTGGCAGCCAGCGGCTGGCATACCGCGGCCATCACCATGCGCCTGCTGGTCACCAGCGGCATGCCTCTGCAGGACGGCGTCATCGGCTCCGGCGGCGAGATCAGCTGGCCGCAGCCAACCCGCGCCAGCGACATCCTGCATGTGGAAAGCGAGGTCCTGGAGATTACGCCGTCCCGTTCGCGGCCGGATCGCGGCATGGTCAAACTGCGCAGCGAGACCCGCAACCAGCGCGGCGAACTGCTGCAGCTGTTCGTGTCGAAACTGGTGGTGTCGCGCAAACCCGCATGACTGCAATAAAATCTTTGAACGAGCGCCAAGATGATACGTATTCGTGAAATCGACCACCTGGTATTACGCGTGATCGACCTTGACCAGATGCTGCGCTTTTACTGCGACGCGCTCGGCTGCACCGTCGACCGGCGAGTGGACAGCATCGGCCTGGTCCAGCTGCGGGCCGGCAGCGCCATGCTCGATCTGGTTCCGGTCGATGGCAAACTCGGCAGCGCCGGCGGCGCGCCGCCTGGAAAAGAAGGCCGCAATCTGGATCATTTCTGCTTCCGGGTCGAACCCTTCGACGAAGCCGCGATTCGCGCCCACCTCGCAGCCAACGGGGTGGCGGCCGGTGAGCTGGCTTCAAGAAACGGCGCGGAAGGCGAAGGCCCGTCGATCTACGTCACCGACCCGGAGGGCAATGTGGTCGAACTCAAGGGGCCGCCGGACGCCTGAGGGCATTTCAAACCAGCTTGTTGTCACTCCCCCGACGGCTTGGAATTTTGCTTGAACAAGACCCAGGCCATCGCTCCCAGCGCCAGGGCGGCCAGCAGCAGCACCGCCCAAAGAACGATGCTGCGCGTCGGCATGCCATCGCGGCTGGCAGTTGCCGGCACCAGCGCTGCGGCGCCGTCTACGGTCGCCAGCGGCAAGCCGTTTTCTTGCGCCGCCCGATAATCCGGCATCAGGCTTTGCACCGGCAGATAAGGATTGGCAGCATTGGCCAGACCTGCAGCCAATGTATACGGCGCAGCGCCGCTGACCAGCGCCACGACCTGCACCGGCTCGAATTCCAAGGCGATTTCCGGCGGCGCGGAGAAGCCCGGCGTTTTTTTGTCAGCCTCGATCTTGATTTCGCGGAATGCTGCCGGCGGCAACTCGATCGCTGCGCTGGTTTGCAGCTTGCCGGCGCTCTGCAACTTGTAGACCACGCTCGCCGCCATCATGGTCCACGGCTGGCCAGGGTCGTTGCGGCCCAGCACCCGCACCGGCAGCAGCACGTTGTCGCCCGCCGGCGTGATTTTCAGTGCGGCCACCGGCGTCGCAAAGGGCAGTGAAAAGCGCAGCTCATACGGATTGTTCAGCACCGGCCGGGCCAGTGCGGCGCTGACCCGCGCAACGCTGCTGACGCCGCGGGCGGTGGTCAATGTCGCGCTGCGCATGACTACCGGCGCGGTCCTGCGCGCGGCATCGGTCCAGGTTACGCGCAGATATTGATCTTCAAGATTGACGGCTGGCAGTTCGATATGATCGGTCCCCAGACCGCTGGCTCCGGCTTCGGCGCGATAAAGGACTGTCTGGGCCAGGGAGCGCCAGTCTTTCAAATCCTTGCTCGCTTGCAGATCGAATGTGACCGGCTGGGCGTCGGGCAGATCCACATCCAGCGCCAAAGCCACCACCGGATCAGCGATGGCACGCGTATCAAGCAATGCTCCCAGCACTTTTTTACGGGGCGCGCCGGCATCCGCCGCGTTGCTGTCGATTTGCACGATGCGCTTGCCTTGCTGTTCTTCGATCCGCAGCGATGAAGCAGAGATATCCGCCACATCGGCGCTGCCCATGATCGGCGATGACTTCAGTTCGATCTTGCGATTTTCGGTTTGCCGCAAGCTCGCACTGTCGGACAAAGCCAGCGCCAACGGCTGGCCCTGGGCGTTGAAAATCCGCAGATCGCGCATGCCGCCGCTTTGCATGTTCACCATCACCTGGGCAGGCAAGAGCAGGCGCTGCAGCGGCGCATCGGCATTGAAGGTAAGCGGCAGGTGCAGCGCATACGACTGCGTGTTATTCGGATCGGCCGCCGGCCACGCCGCGCTGGACGCCGCCAATACGCAGGCGCAGATGACAGCGCGCATCGGGAAATATCTCATCTTTACGCTTCCTTCACTGTACTGGCATCCGCCGCTGCGGCTTTCGGCGGCAACGGCGCGAAATAGCCGACCACCAGCATCAGCACACCCACCGCGATAAAGGTGACGATGCGCTCCGCGCCGCCCGCATTCGACAAATCGACCAGCAGCAATTTGATGACAACCAAACCCAGCAATGCCGCGCCGCTCAGCCACAATGCGCGCTGCACGCGCCGGTGCGCCAGCAGCATCAGGCTCAGCGCCAGCAGCGTCCACAAGATGGCGTAACCGGTTTGCACCACAAAGCTGTCGAACAAGGCCGAAGCATCCCAGCGCACGCCGAAAAAATGATGGACCGTGCGCAACCAGACCGTATTGAGCACGATAAAAGCCAGCCCAGCCAACGCCAGCAGCGTCTGTTTGCGCGCCACCCAGGCGGCGCCGGCAGGCATTGGCTGGGCCGCCACGATTGCACGGCGCCAGAACAGCAGCGCACCCAAGGCCAGGGCCAGCGTCAGGTCGGTAGGATTCAGCAAGGGAAGATAGGGCAGCGGCGCCGTACGGCCGGAAGAGAACAGCGCCACCAGCAACGCGCCGAAAAAAACCAGCGCCGTCAACGGTAAAGCCGCATACCAGTAGTAGGCGACGGCATGCGCGTTGAGCGGCCACTTGAATCCCGGCAGGAGCGTGCGCCGGTTGGCCTTGCCGGCCCATACCGCCAAGCACAGCAATACCGCGATCGCGCTGACCAGCAACACCACGCTGGCCCAGGAGGTTTGCCACAAATCGGCGCGCCCGATCCAGAACCATAAACAGTCGGCCAGCAACAGCGTCAGCAGCCATACGCTGCCGGCATGGGCGGCGCGATTGAGCCTGAGAACTGCAATATTGCTTTGCGCCTGGCTGTCATTCTTGTAGAGCATCCAGTAATGCAAACCCAGAGCCAGCAACCATATGGCCCAAGCCGGCGTGTGCAAGACGCGGTAGCCGGACAGCTCCTGCACGATAAAACCGAGCGCCAGCGGCAGCAGGGTGAATCGGCTGGGCCAGGCGGCCACCGCCCAATTGCTCTTGCGTCCCAGCAGAAGCGACAGCCATGCGCTCGCTACCAGCGCCAGCATGGCCAGCAGTTGCCGGGTGCCGCTGTCGAATACCGGCACGGCTGCCAAGCCAGTCTCGCTGGCAGGCACGCTGCGGCATATCTCCAGGATCAGGGCCAGGCACCAGAACAGGAAGCCATATAGATAGAGCGGTTGGCACAACACCGCTTCCACCTTGACGTATTCTCTGGCCCAGCGCGAATCGCTATGCGGCAAGTCGCCGCGCAGCCACCAGGCGATGGCAAACGCCGGCAATGCGATAAACATGGCGCCCATGAACATCGGATTAGCCAGCGGCCAAGCCGATATATTGTCGTCGATCGCCGCCAGGAACGCGCCGGCAGCCACCACTTGCAACGCCAATCCGAATGCGCGCGGCATCCAGCGCGCCTGCCGCATGCCGACCCAGAACGCGCCGGCGCCTTCGAGCGCCCACACCGCCGATGTCCAGCGCATATCGAGGGCCAGCGGCACCGCCAGGGTCACAAAACCGAGGCCGATGGCGATCATGGATTCAATTATCAGGCGATAATTTTTCTGCCCGCGCCGCATGAGCAGCGCTGCCAGTATCAGATACAGCGCCGCAAATCCCAACGCCGAGAAAGCGGCGCCGAATTTGAACTGCCTGACCAGGCCGGCTTGCAGGCCGAAACCGATCAGCGCGGTGCCGAACATCAGCGTGCTGTCGACCGTGTTGCCGAGCCGGGTCGGGGTGTTGCGGGCGTACAGGATCGCCGCCGTCACATAAATCAGCACGAACGCGGCCAGGAATAATTGAGAACTGAGATATTGCGCCGGCTCGTACTTGAGCACGCCCCACAGCGTGGCGACGCCAAAAGTGGCGACAAAGCCCACGATGTTCAGCACACGCCAGGAACGTTTATAGGCGATGAACAGAATCGCCAGGTTCAACACGGTGTAATAACTGAACAGGCCGACGCTGTTTGCGGCGCCGGTGGAGAGCAGCAACGGCACCGCAAAACCGCCGGCAAAAGCCGCTACCGCCAATGCGCGCGAGTTCTGCAGCAACGCCAGTACGCAACTCAGGGCGCACACCACGATCATCAAACCGAAAGCAGGCAAGGGCGCGATCAGGTCAAACCGGCGGAAGGCGGCGAACACCGTCAGATAAATCACCGCCACGCCGCCGCCTTGCAGCGCCAGCGCGAAGGCCGGCTTGGCCTGGCGTTTGCCGAAGCCTACAGCCAACAGAGCAATGCCTGCTGCGGCCACCGCGGCCAGCCGCAACTCCACCGGAAACAGCCCGGCGGCCGCAGCGTAACTGGCCAGGAACGACAGGCCGATAAACAGGATCACCAAACCGACGCGAACAATGGTATTGCCGCCAAGGAGCCAGTTTTTTGCGGCGGCAAAAGCCAGGTCTGCGGCGCCGGGTTCGGCGGGCGGCGACACGCGCCTAGCTGCAAGCGGGGCGCTTGCTACCGGCTCTGTCTGGGGCCGCGCAGCCACGTTCGGTTGTGCTGCAGCCGCGGCCGGAGATGTCGCAGCAAAGCTGCCGGCAGACTTGGAATCGGCAACCCTCTCGCCCTGACCCATTCGAGAGTTCAGCAATTCCAACATCTGCAACCGTAATTTTTCATTGGCGGCGCTGATTTCTGCACGAATCGCATGCTGCAGTCCCAGCCCGGCCAACAAGCCGAGCCCGCCTCCCAAAAAGATGCCGAAGTCGCCGTATCCCGAGCTTGGCCATAGCCAACCCAGCACAGCTCCGCAAATAATTCCCCACATAATCATAGTGTTAGCTCGCTTGTTGTGATTAGCTCTGGTATTGTCTGTTATGTGCTTGCCTGATGCAACGATTCGAATTGCGCGCTGCTTAGTGGCTCTTAGTGGCTAGATTTGCGGCGCTTCAAACAAATGACCGAGGTATGCACGGCGATAGGATTTTCTGGTGCGCGCAAACAACATGAGTGCTTTCCGCAACCTGAAGATGCTGGTTATAATCAGCAGCAAAGGTGAAGAAAATGATTTCCCATATTCTGACTCTCGATATCGCAGGCAACCCGTTCGACTGGATTTCGCCACAAGATGCTGTGCTCTATTACGCGAGCGGGAAGGTAGCTTGGGAACTCGGCGAGGATGACATCGTTTTTCGCGGCGGTTATTCCCGCACCGGCGTGCAATCGCGCATCGCTGTCAAACCTATCATCGCCATCGCCGGCAGCGCCATCATGGCGCGCATGCTGCACCTGGAACTGCCGCTGGGCCATCACAACGATCTGCTGTTCAAGCGCGACCGCTACACTTGCGCCTACTGCGGCGGCCGCTTTCCGCACAATGAACTGTCGCGCGATCACATCCATGCGCGCTCCCACGGTGGCAGAGATACATGGATGAATTGCGTGACCGCGTGCAAGGATTGCAACCAGCAAAAGGGCAACAAACCGCTGGAAAGCTTTCGCCCGCTGCTGTATGTGCCCTATGTGCCATGCCGTGCCGAGCACTATCTGCTGAGCGGCAGAAATGTTCTGGCGGACCAGCATGATTACCTGGCGGCCAGGCTGCCCAAGCACAGCAGGATGCGCGAGTTGAATTGACGCTGCAGACTATTTTCTGCCCTCAAGCCTTGCGCTGAAAAACAACAAGATCCATTGCACGATGCGCCACGATGCCTGCATCGTTTGACAGCGCCAATTCATCGGGCGCAGAATCGCAGTTCGGTAATTTTTACTCACCCATTTTTTACAGGAAAGGAACGGCTATGCCACGGACGGCTATCGGTAATTTAAAAAATACATAGCCCCGCGCATGACAGCTCGGGGATGCGGCAATACTGCCGACCCGAGCCGGTCGTTCCATCAAAAACCCCGGTGAGGAAACTCGCCGGGGTTTTTGCTTTTCCGGGTACGACATGCGTCGCCCCGCAGCAAACGCCGCGGCCGGCCTGAAGCACATGCGGCTTCAAGTCACTCTGCGAAAGAATCGATATGAAAGTCACCATTAAACTGCCAAAACCGCGCAAGCCTCTGGTTGCACCAGCCAGGGCCAGGAAAGCCGGCGCTCACGCATCGCATAATCCGACGCGCCGCGTACGACGCGCCGAAAAGCAAAAGCTCAATCAGCTGCTCTCGGGACGAAAAGCCGATAACGACTACGAAGCGTAAAGACGCATCGGCTCAGCGCTTTACCCGAAGCACTTTGACGATCCGAATTTCAGCCGATTTTTTGTAATACTTGATTTCAGGAATCGACTTAAAAGTGCCAAAAATCACTAATAATCGATGAAAAATAGCGTTTTCCAGTTGATTTATCGAGTTTTACATTCATTCTGGCAGACACGGAAAAACGCAGACTCGCGCAGACTCGATCAAGAGAAAACTATGTCTTGTCTGCGTAATTCTCGGGGAAGAAATGACGTTCGATCAGCTCGATCAGAATGTGCAGCACCTTGATGTGCAACTCTTGCACACGATCGGCAAATGTACCGCCCGGCGTGCAGATGTAGACGTCGCTTAAGGAAGACAGCAGCTCGCTCTGCTTGCCGGACAGCACAATCACATGCATGCCGAGCGCACGTGCGGTTTGCGCCGCGCGAACGATGTTCTTGCTGGTACCGCTGGTGCTGAGCGCGACCAGGCAGTCGCCCGCACGTCCGTGCCCTTCGATATAGCGCGAAAACACCTGCTCGTAACCATGGTCGTTGCCAACGCAGGTGAGATGCCCGGCGTCGCTGATCGCGGTCGCGCCCAGCGCCGCCCGGTCCAGCCGGTAGCGGCCGGTCAGTTCTTCGGCGAAGTGCATGGCGTCGCACATGGAGCCGCCGTTGCCGCACGAGTACACCCGTCCCTTGCGTTGGAACACGTCGATCAGCAGCGCAGCCGCTTGTTCGATAGCCTGCAGAGCCGTGTCGTTGGCGAGCAAGGCGTCCAGCGCTTGCTGTGCTTCAACCAGGCTGGCGTTAATGTGTTGCTTCAATTTCGCACTCCATTCGAATAATTTGGCCGATTATTTTAGCGATTCGTACTGCGCGTGACGCCGGTATCGATCACACCGTAAGGGGTAATGCTGCTGCCGCTGTTGCCGGCAGGAGATGATACATGGCCGCAAGCGGCCAACAGGATACTTACGGTCAAGAGGAAGAATAGGCGCATCGTTGTCTCATAGCATGAATGGTAGCTCTAACAGACATACTGTGGAGCGAAATGTTCCGGCCGGCATTATCAGCTTGGCATATCCAAGCGCCAGGCTCGCATGGTCAGGCGAATTCAGGAAATCGAACGCACCACGCCGCCATCCACGCGCAAAGCCGCACCGGTGGTGGCGGAAGCCTGCACGGATGCAAGGTAGACCACCATATTGGCGACTTCCTCCACCGTGGCAAGGCGCTGGATCAACGAGCTTGGACGATGTTCTTTGAGGAAATCGCGCTCCAGCGTGTCGGCCGCAACGCCTTGATCGCGCGCCATCGATGCGAAGAAATCGCCGACGCCTTCGGAGCGGGTCGGCCCCGGCAAGACGGCATTGACGGTGACGCCGCTGCCGGCCAGGGTTTCCGCCAGGCCGCGCGAGACTGCCAGCAGGGCCGTCTTGGTCATGCCATAGTGCACCATTTCCTTGGGAATCTGCAGCCCCGATTCGCTCGACAAGAACAGCACCCGGCCCCAGCCGCGCTTGACCATGCCCGGCGCATAGTGGCGCGACAAGCGCACCGCACTCATCACGTTGACGTCGAAGAAACGCTGCCACTCTTCATCGGAAATATCGAAAAAGGGCTTGGCTTCGAAGATGCCGAGATTGTTGATCAGGATGTCGGTCTCGGGCACTTGCTCGAACAACAAGGCCGCGCCGTCTTGCGTACCGAGATCGGCGGCGATGCCTTGCAAACGGGCAGAAGGGCATCTCTCGCCAATCTGCGCCAGGGCCTGATCGACGCGGGCCTGGGTGCGGCCGTTCACTACTACCGTCGCGCCCGCTTGCGCCAGGCCAAGGGCGATCGCCAGGCCGATGCCAGCGGTCGAGCCGCTCACTACCGCATGTTTGTCAATTAGATCGATTCTCATGGAATTCTCTCTGATGGTTAGTGGACACGAGAAGCGGGGGACGAGAAGCACAAACGCTCAAGCGCAATCCTGCCGCTGCTTTGGCATCATAGAGGAAATCGGGAATTGGTATTTTTCTCGCTCGGGAAAACAATCCCGGTCGATATTAGCCTAGCCGCCCCGAACGCAATCGACAATCAAGCCCATCAGTTCGTCAAATTCGGCCGGACGCTCTGCACTCACCAGAGGGAACAGGCAATTGTGGTCGGTCCCTGCCACCACACGCAGCTGGCGCGAACGCGCCTGGCGCGCCGATAGCAGCAGCCGCTCCGGTATTTCCAAGGGGATCACGGCATCGTGTTCGGCGGCGATCAGCAGCAGGTCGCCCTTGAATTCCGCCAGGATCGGCCAGGCGTCGCTGTCGGCCCAGCTACGGTCGCGACGGATGATCTCTGAAAAGCGCGGCCCGAACGGCACATCGTATGCAGCCGGCGTATATACCCCCGGCACAATCAGGATCAAGGCGGCGACCTCATGCGTTTGCGTCAGTTTGATGGCGTTGTAAGCGCCCATGCTGCTGCCGAATATCACCAGCGGTTGCGCTAAATTCCGCGCCGCGATCACTGCTTCCGCCTGGCGCGTGCGGCTGCTCAGCGAGGAATTTTGCAACGAACCGCCGGTATCGCCGTGGCCGATGCAATCGAAAGAAGTGCTCCCCACGCCGCGCGCCTGCAACGCCGGCCGCAATCCTGAACGGCTGGCGGTGGCGCGCGAGCTGGAGCCTGCGCCGTGCAGTATCAGGGCGTGGGAAGACGAGGCGCCGGGATGAAAATCGCCCTTCAGCGTGAAGTTTTCGTAGGCGACATCAAAGGATTCTATTGCTTGCATGATCGGGTAGGGGGAGTTGACGTCCGCACGGGCAACTTGCCGGCCGGGCACGGCGAACATGCACAAGTTGCACACCAGAAATAACTATAACCCACCATACATGGCAAATCTCACAATTGTCGCTGGCGATATCGAAAAATCGTCAGCGACAAAACTACTCGCGCATGCGCCAGCGCTCCTGCAAAGAAAAAATGGCCGATCAAAAGCCTTCTGTTCGGCACGCTTTTCGACCAGAATCACAGTCATCCAATTTTCTACGGGAATCGCCCATGTCAGTCAGTCGCGCAGCTAGCTATGCCGCCCCGATCTTGCTGCTTTCTTTGCTGCTTTCTTTGCTACTTTCCGGCCATGCCGCCGAGACCGCAAGCAAGCCGCAGGACAAGACGCAAGATCGGCAGGCCAAACCGGCATCGGTGCTGGATGCGCCGGTGAAGAAAATCGCCGGCCAGCGCATTGCTGTCAACACGCCGCAGAGCGCGGGTCTGCTGCCGGTGTATGCCGATCGCACAATCGATGCGCCGGCGCCAGATGTAAAACGGATATTGATTGTGGTGCATGGCACTTTGCGCAATGCCGATGCCTATTTTGCAGCAGGACGCCTGGCCGCCGATGCAGCCGGCACTGCGGGTAAAGGCACGTTGGTGGTCGCCCCGCAATTCCTGACGCCTGCCGATCTGAAGGCGTTCAAGCTTGCGGCCGAGACGCTGGCCTGGACTCAGGAAGGCTGGAAGGACGGCGAACCGGCGCGCAGTCCGGCGCCCATCAGTTCTTTTGGCGCCATGGATGCGCTGCTGGAGCATTTCTCCGACCGCACTCTTTATCCGGCGTTGACCGAAGTAGTGGTGGCGGGACATTCCGCCGGCGCCCAGATTGTCCAGCGCTACGCGGTGGCGGGGCAGGCTGAAGCTGTGCTGCGCAAGGCAGGAATCGAGGTCCGTTACGTGGTGGCAAACCCGTCGACGTATCTGTATTTCGACAACAACAGACCAGGCTCAGGCGGCGCTTTCCAGCCCGCCGACGCCGCCTCCTGTCCCAAGGTCAATCAATGGAAATATGGCATGAATGGGATTCCGAGCTACCTTGCCGAGCAAGACGTAGCGGGGCTCGAAACACGCTATGCGGCGCGCAAGGTGGTCTATTTGCTAGGCACGGCCGATACCGATCCGCACACCCATTTCATCGACCGCTCTTGCGCCGCCATGGCGCAAGGCCCTTACCGCCTGGCGCGCGGCCTCGCGTATTTCAGGTACCTGCAAGGCCGTCACGCATCCGGGCTGCAGCAGAGCGTGGTGGAAGTGCCCGGCGTGGGCCACGACGACAGGGCCATGTTTACCTCGGCATGCGGGCTGGCGGTTTTATTCGGCAGCCCGCTGCCAGCAGCTTGCCCGCGGATTCAGTGACATCGGCAAACGTCGGCAAATTGCAGCAGTCACCGGTCAACGCATATTACCGGTGTGGCCCAGCGAATAACGGCCGGGTTGCGGCCAGACGGTGAGGCCGTGCGGCTCCATGCCGACCGCGATCGATTTCACCGCACCGGTAGTGGTATCGATGGCGTACACGACGTCATCGAAACGGCCGGACAGCCACAGCATCTTGCCATCCGCGCTGACATTGCCCATGTCCGGGCTGCCGCCGCCCGGGATCGGCCAGTTCGCCACTACCTGGCGCGTGGCAAAGTCGATTACCGAGATGCTGCCTGCGCCATGACGTTGACCGTGGATACGGTTCGAACCGCGATTGGCGACGTACAACTTGCTGCCGTCGCGGCTCGGGTACAAGCCATGGGCGCCGGCGCCGCTCTTGATGAAACCGGTCTTGGTGAAACTGTCGCCATCCACCACGTAGACGCCATCGGCCATCATGTCGGCGACAAAAAATGCCTTGCCGTCAGGTGAAATGCGGATGTCTTGCGGCATGCCTTTCTTATCGAGCAGCAGGTAACCGGCCACCTTGCGGTTGACCAGGTCGATCTTCGCCAGCTTGCCGCCGAACTCGCAGGTGAACAGGGCGTATTTACCATCGATGGAAAAATCGGCGTGGTTGATGCCTTTGCATTCCGGCACCGGCAAGCTCGACTTCAGCGCCATCGTGTGCGGATCGCGGAAATCCAGCTGGGCATGAGCTTCCACCACCACGATGGCTTCCTTGCCGTCCGGCGTGAAGTACATATTGTAGGGATCGTCCACCTTGATTTCCTTGCCCGGCTTGCCGGTTTTCGGATCGATAGGCGTCAGGCTGCCGTCGGGCCGGCCTTCGGCATTGTTGGCCACCCACAAAGTCTGCAGATCCCAGGCCGGAACCACGTGCTGCGGGCTGCGGCCGACAGGGAATTTGTCGATCACCTTGAAGGTCGCCGGATCAATCACGTAGACGTCGTTTGAGCGCAGATTGGGCACGTAAATCCGTGGCAATGCGCCCGCCGTCGCTGGACTGAAGCGCCCGGCGGCGGCTTCGCTGTATAGATTGGCCGGGTTGACCACGGGCGGCATGCCGGCCACCGTGGCAATCGCGGGTGCGGTGGGCGCGGCGGATGCGCTGCCGGCGATGCATAAAACAGCCAACGCAGCGCTGACCGAGAATGCAAGGCGCGACAAGCGGCGGGAACAAAATGGCATGGTAGATTCCTTGATGAAGTAAGTGGCAACTGCTGTCAGATATCAGAAAATTTCGTTAGCGGGCGACGGTATCCGTCTTGAGGGCATTGACGGTCTGCGTCACGATCGCATCGATGCCGAGCTGACCGAGTTCGGCCGTCGAGCGGCGCGGATCGCCGCCATAGACGCCGTCGGCAAGCCCACGTTTGGGGCCGTTGCGCAAGCCATCCTGGCGCACCATCTGCGGCGCCACGGCGAGCTGCAACGATGTATCCGCAAGCCCGGCATGGGTGCCGATTTCGTCATCGCGATAACCGCGCTTGCGCAGAATTTGCGCGTAGCCATCCGAACTGCTGGCGTAATATTCCGGCGGCACGATGGCGCGAGCCGGCGAGCCGGCCCAGCTCTTGTTAAGCTGGACCACCACCTTCTTGATATCGTTCTGATAACCGCCGTGATCGCCTAGAAAAACGATGTTCTTGAAGCCATGCACCTTGAAACTGTTGGCGGCGGATTCCAGGGTCTTTTCAAAGACATCGTCCGGAATAGTGATGGTGCCGGGAAAACGCATGTGGGACGTGGCCGGCGCATAGCCGCCCTCCGGCACATAGGCGATAACCGGCGCCACCAGCGCATTGCCCAATCCTTCCGCAATCCGCTGCGACAAAATCTTCACCCGGACGTTGTGCTTGCCCAGCGCGACATCAGGGCCGCTTTGCTCGGTGGCGCCGATAGGAATAAGGATGGTGGTCTTGCCGGCCTGGATCTGGCTGCGCAGCTCGGTCCATGTCAGATCTTCAAGAAAAACGGTCTTCGGCGTTTGCGCAAATGCGATCTGGGTGGCGGTGACGGTGAAGAAGAGGGCGGCGACGAAAGTTCGTCGGAATGACAAAAGCATGAAAAATCCTCATGAAAATACGGGGCTGCTGCGGGCAGGTCGAGGTCGGCAGCCGGCATATGACGCCGGATCTGCGCACAGGTTCCGCGCTAATTCTACTCCGTCGAGTATGAGGATAGATCCGCAACGTCATCCGCGTGAAGGCGGGAATGACGATAATTTTAAAATGACTTGTGCAGCCTCTTGTTTTGACTCATTTATGTAGCATTACTTATCACTGGTAGTTATTCCAGCGCATGCTGCGCTCATCGGTTGCTTCCTTGATCAGATGGCGGGCCCGCACAGGATCGCGTTCGCCATGCCGGTCGCCGCTTTCCAGGCTCATCGCAAGCGCCTGTATCGCTACCGGAAAATCGCCTGCGGCTGACCGTTCCAGCCATTCCCGGGCAAGTTGCGGGTTCTGTTCGACACCCTCACCGGCGGCATAGGCATTCGAGAGTAAAAACATCGCTTGCGCATTGCCTTGCCGGCTCGCCTCCAGCAGCCATGTTGCGGAACGCCTGAGATCGGGCGCAACTCCCTCGCCGTATTTCGCCATGCGGGCCAGCATGAAGCTGGCTTTGGCATCGCCCGATCCGGCCGCACGTTCATACCAGTTCCAGGCCTGAACGTAATCACGCTTGAGCCCCAGGCCGGCTTGATAAAAAGCTTGCGCCAGTTGGAATTGCGCTTCGATGTCGCCCGCATTCGCCGCTTTCTCAAACCACGCTCCGGCTTGCGCGGCTTGCTCGGGAATCGAAGCCAGCGCCAATCCCAATTCGCGTTGCGCCACCGGCCGGCCCGCGGCGGCCCAAGCCTGCAGCTGAGCAATCGCGCTCGACTGCCGGCCATGCAGGGCAAGCAGACCTACCGACTCGATGCGGGCATTGTCGGGCGTCGCATCGTTGATCTGCGTGCAGGCGCTCAGGGCGGCGGCAGCCAGCAAGAGCGCCATGAAATGTGACTTTCTGTTTGCCATCACTTGCTTAGATCGATTGCGTATTTGGCAAACCCGCTGGCGTCCAGCGCACCTTCCGCTGTCACCTGGCTCACGCCACGCGCCTGCGCCACCGCCAGCTTGCCCGGTGCCGAACGCAGGAAAACCGGGCCTTGCGTACTTACCTTGACGAAGCTCCAGCTTTGCCCGCTGCCGTTTGCCACGTTAGTGATCTTGCCCTGTTTTTTCAGGTAAGCGCTGACCACCGCCTGGTTGGCGTCCGGCGATTTGATGATGGTCTTGCTGCCGTCGATGCCTGGCACATTGCCGCCGCCACCGGCGCGGTAGTCATTGGTGGCGACGATGAAATCGTCAGTGTCGGCCACCGCCTTGCCGGCATAAGTCAGGTTGCTGATGCGGCTGCCGGCAGGCTTGGTGACATCGATCTGGTATTGCATCGCGTTGTTTTCGGCATAGAACACGTCGTAATTGAAAATCGTCGAGTAGGATGGCACCAGATCTTGCTCAGCGCTGCTGTTCGGATCAATTTTAGCGAACTGCTTTGCCGCAGCTTCAAGCCAGTTTTTCAGATCGGAACCCTTGATCTTGACCGCTTGCAGGTTGTTGTTTCCGTATAAGTACAAATCGCCCGGATTACGCACTTGCAAACCAAACGGCGCGGCTGGGGAAGCACCCGGAGCGACGTCGGTAAAGTCGGTCGGGCCGTTGCGGCCGGCTTTGAACGGCGCGCTGCACGAAATCACCGGAATCGATTGGTAGCTGGCCAGCAGCGGATCGGTGGAACTGGCGAGGAAATTTTTCACATAGTCGATCTGCGCCTGGTTGACGATCTGAATCGCGCTGACATCTCCCACCAGCGAAAAGTATGCGGACATTTCAAAATCGGTCGTGGTGCCCAGCGGCTGCGTAGCGTAGGACAGCGTAGCCTGATGTTCGGTGGCGACCAGCGGCGCAATCGAAGCATCGGCATCGACGATGGTTTTGCCGTCGGCATATTTGAAACCACGCGCTTCGACGTTGGTCTGGTCTTTCTGCACCACCCATTTGCCGCTCTGGTATTTCAGCACCATCTTGATGATGCCCAGGCGCCGCCCCCAGCTTTGCGCCATCACTGCCGGAACGCCGTTGACCAGGCCTTTGCTGGTGTCCACCAAAGTGCTCGGCAGCGCCGCCAGCGAAGCATCGATGGCCGGGCCGCCGGCCTCACGCGCTTGCGGGAAAATCAAATGAGCATGGCCGAGCATCAGTGCGTCGATGCCGGTGTTGGCCAGATACAAGCTGCCGTTTTCCATCTTCGGGCTGTAGGGCGAAGCATCCAGCCCGCCGTGCGACAGGGCCACCACCAGATCGGCGCCCTTGCTGCGCATCTCCGGCACATACTTGAGCGCCGATTCCTGCACGCCGTTGACCATCACCTTGCCGGCCAGGTTTTTCTGATCCCAATCCATGATCTGCGGCGGCACAAAGCTGATGATGCCGACATTCAGCGCCACGCTCATGTTGCTGCCGTCAGGCTTGGTGGCGCTGAATTGTTTGGTGATCAGGGCATAGGGATTGAAAATCGGCTTGCCGGAAGCAACCCCGACCACATTCGATAACACCAGCGGGAAATTCGGCGCACCGCAGTTACTGCCTTTTTGCACGCCCGGAACGCCGAAATCGGTATTGGTGATCTGGCTCAGGAAATCCAGGCCGTAGTTGAATTCATGATTGCCCATGCCGGCGCCGTCGTACTGCAAGGCATTCATCACTTTGTGCACCGCCAGCGTGCCGCTGCAGGTAACCGGCGCGGCCACCGCCTGGTAATCGCCCAGCAGCGTGCCCTGGATGACGTCGCCATCATCCAGCAAGAGATTGTTGGGATTTTCCTGGCGCGCACCCTTGATCAAGGTTGCGGTGCGCTCAAGGCCGAGGCTGGTGTCGGCCTTCAAGCCGTAATAATCGTAGCTCAGCACGTTCTGGTGGATGTCGGTGGTCTCCAGCAGGCCCAGTTTCAGCACCGTTCCCTCCGGAATGGCTGCCTCAAGGTTGCCGCCGCCACTGCTGCTGCAAGCGGAAATGGCCAATGTGGCTAATGCGGCCAAGGCAGCCACAGCGGTCAAGCCGGTCAAACGCATCTTTTTATGCATGGTAACTTTCGGAAATATTTACGGGCTGGTCTTGGTAAGAAGCTGGCGTCACTGTTAAGCGCCTTTTGTTGGATTGCTTTTTCGTCTATTCCGGGCGGGAATTATATTTTGGAAATATTTCCCTATCATTACATTGCGTTACATCCCCTCCAGACTTGTACATTTGCAGGGTTTCGTTCTACAACTATTATCTCGGCATGGCGAATCGGGGCAAGATGCTGAAAGGGCAGCTCGAATGACCTTATTACGTCGTTGGCGCCCCCCGTCTCGGCGATCCCGTCTCGGCGACCCCGTCATTCCCGCGAACGCGGGAATCCATTTTTAAGCAGTAATTTGGATCCCCGCGTTCGCGGGGATGACGGAGTTTTTAGAAGTCGCCTAAACTAATAGCCCGATGAAGCGTCCATCCATTTCTAGCCGCTTCCTGCCGTTTCTTGTTCATTGCCTGGAAAGCATGATGCGTACCAAGGCAAAACGCATTCAAAGGAGGAATCAATCCACCGTCGATAGTTATTTCAAATCGAAACACAAAATTAAATCAATTATACAAATGATATAACCTGGTTTATCGTTCGTACCTATAGATCTTTCAACCCAGCCCTAGTAAGGAAAACACTATGTCTCTGATCAATACCCAAGTTAAACCATTCTCGGCAACCGCCCTCCACAACGGCAAGTTCATCCCGGTCACTCAGGACACCCTGAAGGGCAAATGGTCGGTATTCGTTTTCTACCCAGCCGACTTCACTTTCGTCTGCCCGACAGAACTGGAAGACCTGGCCGACAACTACGCTGAATTCCAAAAACTGGGCGTGGAAATCTACGGCGTGTCGACTGACACCCATTTCGCCCACAAGGCATGGCACGACACATCGGACGCCATCAAGAAAGTGAACTACCCGCTGGTCGGCGATCCAACTGCAACCCTGTCGCGCAACTTTGAAGTGCTGATCGAAGAAGAAGGCCTGGCACTGCGCGGCACTTTCGTGATCAACCCAGAAGGCCTGATCAAGCTGTACGAAATCCACGACAACGGCATCGGCCGCGACGCTTCGGAACTGCTGCGCAAAGTCAAGGCAGCGCAATACGTAGCATCGCACCCAGGTGAAGTTTGCCCAGCCAAGTGGAAAGAAGGCGAAGCAACCTTGACGCCATCGCTGGACCTGGTCGGCAAGATCTAATAGCAGCAAGTAGCAGCACCTGTTTTACGGTTCGGGCCGGAAGCTCGGCTCGAACCGGCATTACCCCCAATTCAAATCGTCACCACCGCAACACAAACGCAAGGAACCGCCATGCTTGATGCAAATCTCAAAAACCAATTAAAAAGCTATTTGGAAAAAATCGTGCAACCGATTGAGATCGTTGCGTCGCTGGACAGCGGTGACAAGTCTCGTGAGTTGCAAGCGCTGCTGCAAGAAATTGCCGCGCTCTCCGATCGCATTACGCTGATCGAGCGTAGCGACGACAACGAGCGCAAACCCTCGTTCTCGATCAATCGCCCAGGCGTCGACACCGGCATCCGTTTTGCCGCAATTCCGATGGGCCACGAATTTACTTCCCTGGTACTGGCCTTGCTGCAAGTCGGCGGCCATCCGGTGAAGCTGGATGAAGCCATCATCG
This sequence comes from Collimonas silvisoli, assembly GCF_018305005.1. GTDB lineage: Bacteria > Pseudomonadota > Gammaproteobacteria > Burkholderiales > Burkholderiaceae_D > Collimonas > Collimonas silvisoli. Next base: position 17,119 of record NZ_JAGQEG010000059.1, on the reverse strand, counting down.
AACAGATCCGCAATCTGGATGGCGATTATGTGTTCGAAACCTATATCTCCCTGTCCTGCCAGAACTGCCCTGAAGTAGTGCAGGCATTGAACGTAATGGCGCTGATCAATCCGCGCATCCGCCAGGCCACCATCGACGGCGCACTGTTCCAGGATGAAGTGGAAAAACGCGAAATCATGGCGGTGCCGACCACCTATCTGAACGGTCAAGTGTTCGGCCAGGGCCGTACCAGCATCGAAGAAATCCTCGCCAAGCTGGATACCGGCGCCGGCGCCCGCAAGGCGGCCGAGTTGAGCGAAAAAGATCCCTACGACGTGTTGATCGTCGGCGGTGGCCCTGCCGGTGCGGCAGCTGCCATTTATGCAGCGCGCAAGGGCATTCGCACCGGTGTCGTGTCGGAACGCTTCGGCGGCCAGGTGCTCGATACGCTGGCGATTGAAAACTTCGTTTCGGTACAGGAAACCGAAGGGCCGAAATTTGCTACCGCGCTGGAACAGCATGTCAAGAGCTACGAAGTCGACATCATGAACGTGCAACTGGCCTCCGCCCTGATTCCAGGCAAGCTGATTGAAGTCAAGCTGGCCGGCGGCGGTTCGCTCAAGAGCAAGACCGTGGTGCTGGCCACCGGCGCCCGCTGGCGCGAAATCAACGTGCCGGGCGAACGCGAATACCGTAACCACGGCGTCGCCTACTGCCCGCACTGCGACGGCCCGCTGTTCAAAGGCAAGCGCGTAGCGGTCATCGGCGGCGGCAATTCCGGCGTGGAAGCGGCAATCGATCTGGCTGGCTTGGTGAGCCATGTCACGCTGATCGAGTTCGGCGGCGAGTTGCGCGCCGATGCGGTATTGCAACGCAAGCTGCACAGCCTAGCCAATGTCACCGTGATCACCTCGGCGCAAACTACCGAAATCACCGGCGACAGCAAAAAGGTCAACGGCCTGGTCTACAAGGATCGCAAGACCGGTGCGGTGCATAGCGTCGAACTCGAAGGCGTGTTCGTGCAAATCGGCCTGGTGCCGAACACCGAATGGCTGAAGGGCACGCTGGCCTTGTCGCGCCACGGCGAAATCGAAGTCGACGCCAAGGGCCAGACCTCGGTGCCAGGCGTGTTCGCCGCCGGCGACGTCACCACCGTGCCGTTCAAACAGATCGTTATCGCGGTGGGCGAGGGCGCCAAGGCTTCCCTGAGCGCATTCGATCATCTGATCCGCAGTTCGGTGTCGGATGAAGAAGATGTCGCCGCCGAGGCCGAGACTGTCGCAGCCTGAGCAATAACCTTAATAACCTTAACAACCTTTCCGTAAAGTGATTGCGCCAGCCCGTTCTGCGGCTGGCGCAACACGATCTGCCTCGCATCCCCTGTTTACACCGCAACACGGCAATACCCGGCCTCTCGTTTATATTTGATAATCCATGCCATGAAGCAGCATCGCACAACCATCCTCCAAGCCGTCAATCTCACTTTTCATTACCCCGAGCGGGAATTGTTCGATAACTGGTCAGCCGATATTCCCGCAGGCGTCACGCTGGTGCGCGGCGGCGATGGGCGTGGCAAGAGCAGTTTGCTGCGGCTGCTGGCTGGCGCTCTGCCGGCTCAGGCTGGGCAATTACAGATCAACGATGTGCGCTGGCTTGAGCAGCCCGATGCTTATCGGCGGCAGGTATTCTGGATGGAGCCGCGTTCGGAAGCGTTCGACCAGATGACAGCGCGTGAATATTTTGCATCCTTGCCTGCTGCATATCCCGGGTTTGACGGCACGCTGTTACCGGCGCTCATTGAGGGATTGTCGCTGACGCCGCATCTGGACAAGCAGCTATACATGCTGTCCACCGGCAGCAAACGGAAAGTCTGGCTGGCGGCAGCGTTCGCTGCCGGCGCCACGCTTAATTTGCTGGACGATCCGTTTGCCGGGCTGGATAAGGCATCCATCAATTTTGTTGTGAAGATGTTGAATCAGGTCGCTAACAATCCGGCGCAAGCCTGGGTGATTGCGCTTTACGAGGCGCCGGAGGGGGTGCCGCTGGCAGCCGTGGTGGAATTAGGGGATTGAGCAGTCGTCTACCAAACAAGCGATGCTTCGAAACCACGAGCAAGCGCATCTGGCGCGTATTGGAACAAGACGTCGCGACCGTCATCTGCCAGCGTGCCCAGCCAGTACGATTCGCCCCGCTCCTGGTACATCATCCTTAAACAGCTCATCATGCGTGGTGACGATGTTTTCGATTTCAGAGCTGTCCTTGCCCTCTTGCATGCCCAAGGTATTGATCAAAATACCTTGATTCGGGATAGACCCGGCGAACCCTTTCAGTTCTGCCAGACGACGGCTGGCAATCGCCAATTTCTTAAGGATGGCCGGCGGCTCAAATCGTGCAGTATCCAGTTGTTCAAGCGGAGTGATGTGATGCATCAGATGATCCCCAGCGATGACGTGTATATAACAGACAACTTTTTAGACATATCAACTTGAATATGTATAGAAAAGTCGTTTTTTTATACATGAGAGCATTGATGTATATAGAAAATGGCGTTTTTCGATATACGTCAACGAAGCGAGGGGTCATGTGAGGCTGGCGCTACATGGTCGTGAAAAAGCATATCGGGATCACTTCACCGCGCCCACAGTGAAGCCGGCGACGAAGCGGTCCACGAAGAAGTTGTACAGCACCGCAATCGGCAGGCTCACAATCAGGCAGGCGCCCATCAGCGAGCCCCAGAAATACACGTCGCCGCGCACCAGGAAAGTCGGTACCCCGACGCTCACCGTGTATTGCGACGGCCTGGATGATGCGGCGGCGGCTGGCATCGGTGGCGGCTAGAGGCTCGCAGGCAATCTGTTTCTTCTTTCGTAGGCCATGGCAGCCTCCTCGATCGAGAGAGAAGGCGGCATTCGTCCCGATGGTGCGGCATGCACACCCTCGCTTTTTATATTAGGAGTTGCACGCTATAAAACAACTTTTCGATAGTTAAAATGACAAAAACGGGTTCTTCTGCAGCATCTCTTGCGCCAGGTATTTGAAGCTTACCATCGGGAAAATCGGTGTCCGGACACGATCTGCTCCGGGCCGTATCAATTAACCGATCAAGGCCTAAGTGCCGCCGCCTTCCTCAGCTTTTCTTTTACTCCACAAGATTCGCCAAGAGATTCGCCTTTCCTGATATAAGCTATTGTTTTTAAATAGATTTCTATCTAAAAGAAATTGGTCTAAGATTCGCCAAATGATTCGCCAAATACACACATACAAGCGGGATGGGCATATTTTATGTTGAATGAATTATCAAAACATCACTACAACAGCCCTCATCAAATGCATCCGCTGTTGCCTAGCGAACATGCAATGAATGATTTGCGCCCGTTAGTGGCTGAATTCATTGGCAATGCAAAAGATCTTTCTTCGCAGGGGATGCCACAACTTCGTACTTTGTTGCGAGAAACACTGCGCCCTATGAATTCTTTCTATACAAATAAGATAGAAGGACAGCATACAGAGCCACTAATGATTGAAAGGGCTTTAAAGGCGGATTTTTCAGATAAGCCAGATGAAGCAAAGAAACAACGCATAGCTATCGCCCACATTGAAACAGAGCGATGGGGAGAAATGACTTACCCGGCCTTTGATGCTCCCACCTTCTTTCATCCAAGTGTTTTACAAGCTATCCATAAGCATTTACATGCGCAGCTGCTAAAAGAAGACCTGATTCAAACCAACGACGATGGAACTGAAGAAAAAGTGCATCCAGGTGAATGGAGAACCGGGGGGGTAAAGATAGGTAACCACATTCCTCCTGATCCTGCCACAGTCCCGAGTTTTATGGAGGAGTGGCACAACGGCTACAGTCATTCAAGAGCTGGCGAAAATGCCGTGATGGCGCTGATGGCAGCGCACCACAGGTTTGCGTGGATACATCCATTCGCAGATGGCAATGGCCGCACAGCCCGCCTACATACCCATTTGGGACTTAATTCCTTAGGGTTGACACAAGGACTTTGGTCTCCAATGCGAGGGCTGGCACGAGAACAAGCAAATTATTATCCGCATCTGATCGTTGCAGATAAAGCTCGACAAGGAAACTATGACGGGCGCAGTGTATTAACCGAAAAAGGATTAGTCGATTTCATCCGGTTCCTTATGGGCATCTGCCTTGATCAAGTTAAATTCATGGGCGGCATGCTGGACATCCCATCCTTTGAAGCGCGACTGATAGAGATGCTAGCCGCCGAATCCACCAAGGACGCAACGAAAGCATTGAAGAAAGAAGCGGCATTCCCTCTGGCATATTTGGGAACAGTAAAGTCACTGGAGCGAACCAAGTTCAAAGGCATGATGGGTTTGGCAGGCCGAACAGCTGACCGTACATTGGCAGACTTATTCAAATTAGGCATTATTACTTCCAAATCGCCGAAAGGCCCAGTCGAACTGGCTCTGCCTTTATCACTATTTCGCTATCTGTTTCCGCGTTTATGGCCAGAGGCAGAGGTGAATATAATTTCATAAAAGTGGCAGTAAGAAAGGCGGTTAATTAGCTCTTCCAAGTCAAGCGCCGCAGCCGCCCGCGATTGTGTGGACAGTGTCCGCATTTTTTTTGAGTTACGGCCCAGCGACGATCTGGGCGGGGAGAGGTGGGAATAGGCACGATCCCAAGAACGATTCAGGCTCCTGACAATATTCGCTGACCAAATTTACTCCCGGCGCATCACTACCCACCGTACCCGGCATCGATCACCAGCTCGCTGCCGCTGACAAAGCGGCTCGCATCCGACACCAGATACAAGATCCCCGCCGCCACGTCCGTGGCCGAGCCTTTGCCGGCCAGCATCCGCAGCTCGGCGATATCGGTCAGCGCCTGCGTCAAATCGCCCTGCTTGCGCTTGGCCGCCGCCAATGCCGGCGGCCGCACCACGCCGGGATAAATCGAATTGATGCGAATGTTATGCGCGGCGTAGCGGATCGCATTCATATTCGCCACCCGCACCGCTGCCGTCGCCACGTGGTCGGCGGCTTCCTGCCGTTCACCATCCATGCTGCACAGCGACAGCACATTGACGATGGCGCCGCCGCCGGCCCGCTCCATTGCGGGGATCACGTGTTTGCTGCACAAGATGCTGCCGTGGACATTGGCCTGCATCGCTTTTTCCCATTGCTTTATCGAGAGCCCCTGCGCAGACGGATTGTCGGCATCGATGCCGGCGCTGTTGATCAGGATATCGATGCGGCCGAAATGCGCTTCGACCACTGCCATCACGCGCTGTACCGCATTGCCGTTACTGACGTCGAGTTGCCAAAACCTGGCCTTGTCCTGTTTGCTGCTGAGCAGCCTGGTGATGATGCGTCCCTCCGACTCGCGCTCATCCAGAATCGCCAAACGCGCACCGGCTGCAGACAGCGCGCAGGCGATTTGCAGAGCGATGCCGCCGGCAGCGCCGGTGATCACCGCCACCTTGTTTTTGAGGGGAAAGTAAGCGTTGAGTGGATTCATGTCCGCTCAACCATGTCGAGGTTTCCGGCCTGTGCCGCCAGCGTGCCGATCAGGTCGACGAAGACCCTCTGTTCCAGCTCGCCGGCGGCACACACCATCTCACCGGCTCGGATCAATAACGCCGCTGGCGGGACGCAGTTGTCGATCACCTGCGCCCGGGTCTCTGCCGAGAGAGGCGCATCGCACAACACATCCAGGCGATCGGCAATGATGTCGGCGAGGTCCTGCGGATCTGGTAAGGCAAATAGTGGCATTTCGTACTCCTTCGCTTTGTGTGTTCAGGTCACGGTAGACGCAATCATTAATGTGGTTGCTGCCAAGATCTTGCTTATTTTGATTCTTGTTCCATAGTTAAAAGTTGCATATGAGCACCACCTCGTATAGCGCGGGGCACTCATATGTGACGATCTGTCTACATTATTACATGTGACGATTAGTCCGTGTTCGATTAGTCTACAAAATGGGTTAATGCTTATGTGAAATCTTTATCAATACGCTTCGGTGAACGAGTACGAGAACTGAGAAAAGAGCAAGGTCTTTCTCAGGAGGGATTTGCCGACATGTGTGGTTTTGACCGCACATACATTAGCGGTATCGAAAGAGGGGTGCGCAACCCCTCTCTGTCTGCGATAGAAGCTTTGGCTATAGCATTGAGTGTTACGGTGGCGGAGCTTTTTAGCGGGCTTTGACGTTGCCGGATCGCGTCAATCCAGTCCCTCCACCCGCTGCGAGCATCTCGGGTCGCCATGATCCGAAGCCTCGATTCTGCCCAGATCTTGCCCGGCAAAGCCGAACTGCCAGAAAAAAACTCTTTGGATAATTTCTTATTTACATTGTTGCTAGATCAGGACGGTGCAAAGCAACGATCTTTCTTACGACGCCCGACCATCTCGATCGCTCAGCCGTTTCACTGGCCCCAAATCTGACAATGTCATCGCTAAAATCACGGTTATTAAATGTTCGACTTGCTGTGTAAATAGTACCAACAGCCTCTTTGCCACGATATGCCTTTACTGTCAAAAGCATGCTATTGGGCTCCCCAGATCCCTCGTTTGCTTTTTTGAAGCGACTGAAGAAAAATCGAATATCGGCATCCCCTGGAACCTTATCCTTTTCAGGAACATTATCTTTTTCATTGGCTTTCCTAGTGATTCGTCCGTCCGTCACCGTAAACCACGAACTTCCTGTTATGGCACTGACAAAAGCGTCGTCGTCTTTCCTTATGAATTGCCCCATGAGGCTTTGGTTTTCAGCCATAAAAGCTGCAGCATAAGGAAGATTTCTGGTATTGGCTGCTCGATATCTATATCCGCCTCCAACAACAAATTGCTCAATGATTTTCTCGAACAATTTCTCACCCATATTGACTCCTATACATGGGTGGATAGCCCGTTTAATGACCCACGCATGTTCAATCAACATCAATAGCATTTGATCGTTGACCTTGCCGTTTTTCCGTGACGTCTTCCGGCCTAGTTTGACATCTCCGGAATATGAACAATCTTCATAGGTTTCTCTGTTAACCACTCCGCCACGCGCCAATTCACGAGTAGCTGAATGCCCATGAAGGTAATGCTGCCCAAAAGGCTCCTTTGGACTTTTGTGGTTTACTGCACCGGACTTGACGAGATTTCTAATCTCGATAAGATTTTCGCATTCAGGGCATGTTGCAAAATATATAGTGCCCCGTTCGGACAAGCTCCTATTTTCATAAGGGCTTTGCCGATTCGTTTTCTCAAAATATGTGTCTTCGGTTAATTCAAATTCAACGTCGTCACCGGGCCTGAGTTTGAAAACATCCATTGCAAAATTCCTATACAAGTCGTTTACGGAAACTGTCATGTGACATGAACGCACCCGTCATTTACAACATATCCTCTGGGGGCGGGGGATATTCGAGGTCCATTAGACGTCTCCTGGCTACCGCTAGTTGTTCTTCCGTGAAAAGTGTTCGCCATGGATCCTTGAGGACCAAGTATTCGACGCTCAACTGTAAATTCTCTCTACCGCGTAGAAATAATTCAGCAAAACCCGACGACGGTTTTGCGGTAGCCAGTAGTCTATTCGCAGTTTCCTTTCCCCCGTGTTCTTGGACCATATTCAGGAAATATCTAGCGGAGTAAGGGGGTTTCAACTTGAGAGCTGCATCATAAATGCCCAGCATCGCATGATGAAATTGCTCGGTGATCTCTTTAGACATGTGTGAGCCTCGGCAAGGGTCAACGGCTATCAACTCTGGAATCATACCTTGGAGTTGCAATTTGTTTCGATTTAGCAATGCCCCGTCGATGGTCTCTCTGCGGCTACTACCGGGCAACGCTGAAAACAAGAACGGATCAATTCGGCATGCAAATCAGCACCGTCATATTCAAATTCCACCGCATTTCCTAGTATCAACATGATCGTTTATATATTGATGTGCGACAATATATTTGTCAAACTAACACCTCTCAAATTGGCCGCGATAACTTCAAGCGCGAGGGCGGCGATGTCCCAGACTGCCAGGACGTTGATCAATACATTACTTCGGAGAGCACCACATGGAACGCAACCAAACATACGTCAGTCCACTGGATTACGGTGATCGAAAGAACGAACGAGAATTCGTTCGGGCCATCTTGAATAGGTATGACAGCGACACTCTGGTCGGTGCAGTATTGTTTGTGAATAACAATCCATATTCGCTCCAGTCTTTTCTTTGCCTTAATTTCTGGAGTAGCTCTGACGATTTTGAACAATGGCTAAGCTCGCACCACCCGACCAAGATGAGAGATTTTCGTTTCCTATTCTCTGAAATTGGAGATGCCATATTCCAGAAAGGATTCAACGCTGTTTCTTTTGTTGACGACTCGATGCTGGAGTTAAAAATGTCTGAAGGACCCAACGGCATATACTTGTTTCCCGATCGCGAAACGATGAACGAAACATTCGGAAAACCCAATATATCTAGCACTTTGTCGGTATTCCTCTCCCATTCCAGCAGAGATAAACCATTTGTTGACTCAGTCTTTGCGGAGTTACACAAGAACGATATCCGTGCGTGGTATGACCGCTATGAAATTCATCCAGGTGACAGCATCACGGAGAGCATCAATGAAGGTTTGCGAAAATGTCATCTCGGGCTACTTTTTTTCTCGAAAAATTTTCTCGACCCTCGGTCTGGATGGCCAATGAATGAAGCCAATTTTTTCTTTTCACAACGCATGCGAGAAAGAAAAAAGAATTTCATTGTGGTGAACCTCGACCTCACGGTTTCAGAAATGCCGCCGCTCATGCAGGACTATCTATTCATTGATTGGCATAGTCCTGGCGCAGTTCAACAACTTGTTGACGCTATAGTTCGTGAGCAAAAAGCTCTCTAATCCGCCGGTCAATCTTGTAAGAAAGCCTTATACGAAAGTCCAACGGAGTTAATCCCCCGTCGCGCTCAAATTGAGGAGGTACGAGCGCTACTTGAAGCGTGACCTGATCTTGACTGACAGTGCCGAGCTGCCAGAAAAAACCCTTTGGATAATTTCTTGTTTACATTTTTGCTAGATCAAAGCGGTATCAACACTCATGGAACATTCCAGCATCGCTAGAGCAGAAAAAACTGCTGGTGTATTCAAATTATGCAAGCAAAACGTCTTCAACTTCCTTCCAATAAGAACGAAAATACCAGCGACAAAACGCAACGAATACATCGTTTCTAACACGAAAAATAAATGAGTCCTCTCGCTTTTTAAGCATCCCTCTAATATCTTGACGGACCTCATCTTCGGAAAAACCCGACCAAATGGGAGGGATAACAGTCATCAAATTAACACCACAAATTGGTGCAACCTCGCGAAAAAAAATTTCCTTTATTTGTTCCATATCAAAGGATCGAAGATTACGCGCGATGTAAGGAAAATCTACATCGCTATCAACGAAGACGTCAGATAATACGTACCAAATTTTCTCGCGCTCTGCATCTGTCAATTTATTCCCCATGTCCGATATTCTGCGACCTCTTCATCGAATGTTTCGAGAGGCCAGATTGCAAGGTGCGTCTAGTCACTCAGGACGGCACACCTTCGCTACTACCTTGATTGAGAAAGGTATAGACATCAAAGCAGTATCAACACTGATGGGACATTCCAGTATCGCCATGACTGCGAAATATGTTCAAGACAATCCGGTGCGATTGAAGCAAATCTGTACTGATCTATTTTGATTAATGTCCTCAATCTATACTGCGATTCTAGCGCGAAGCATCGCTTTATCCCCTCTTCGAATTACGATAGATTCTTAGGTCGGGTTTCAAATTTATCTAGCACTGCACTTTGAACAGCCATCCACTCCTCACGAAAATTCCAACGACAAAACCAAATAAAAACATCATTCGTGACACGGAAAATGAATGATTTCTTCCTGCGTTGGAGCATTTCATAAATCTGCTCTAGTAAATATTCTTCATCAAAAAAATGCCAAACTGGAGGGGCCGTAGTCATCAAATTAAGACCACAAATTGGCGCAACTTCCCGAAAAAAAATTTCATTCAACTGCCCAATATCCAGATCAAAATTACGAACACGATAGGCAATGCTATTAAAATCTACATCGGTATCTACGAACGCATCCGATAATGCAATCCAAATTTTTTCGTGATCTAATTGCGTCAATTTATTTTCCATGACTGAAACTCTGTAACTTCTTCGTCATAAGTATCAAAAAGCACTTGTCCTAAAATGCCTCCGGTAGCGGCTCCGATTAGGACAACGGCAATGGCACAAGCAGGAGCTGCTGGTCCGCAGAGTGAAGCCACACCTAACCCAGCTAGATACCCACCCAGCACGCCTCCCTCAAGAATAGTTCCCTGCCTAGCAGTTTCTTTAATCTTATTATCGGCCGTCAATATCGAATGCGCGGCCAACAAAGCCGTGACCATAATCCCTACCTTCCCCATAATTTTTAATCGTCTGCTACCGCTTGTAAACGCTGCGCGATCTACACCAGATCGTTCGATGATTGTGTAATAAACTTTCTGCTTTTCTGCTACATCAAGTTCTCTGAATTTTCTTCCACGGAACAGATCAGAGGAATACTTATCCATCAACTCCTCCAGAGTTGGCCCTCTAGTTTTCAGTTTCTGAACGAATGCGAGTGCCTGGGGTGAAGTTACTTTTCGGGTTTCGATTAAAATTTTATTGCGCATTTCATTTGCGAATAAAGCACCCTCTTTCGGGGATAAATCTCCTCGACTAACTTCAGCCATCACCTCCTTAGACATCTGTCCTATCTTGGTCGCATATTGCTGACGCAACATTGGGTCTTTGATTGCGTCGATTGAGAACCGTATTCCCGCAGCCTCCATGTCATCAAGAGCCCTTTTTAACACGGTCTGATCAAGCTTATGTTCTTTGTTGACCTCATAAGGCCCGGTGAAAAATATTGACGACATAGTTGCTAGCCTAAGATTGTTGAGAGGATGGAGTCAGTAACCGAATCTGAAGTGGTGGTGGTGTCCATAGACATTTCGAATTTCTGACAAACCTTGCCGTCGACGTTCTGAAAGGCGACCCGATTATCTAAATTGAGCACGCCTTGTTGGGTTGTTCCATCATCAAAATGTGCAATGCACCAAGATCCATGCCAACTTCCTGTATCCGGCAAGACAAAATTAATCCAGTTGCCACCTGTATTCGTCGGTCGTGAGATTGCGTTGAACATTGCACCACCACCCGAATGCAAACACCAGGCCGCATTGGTATCAACAGTCATGGTGTAATCGTTGCGGGCGGGCAGAAACACTGGTGAACGTGGGCATTTACATATGCAAATATCGCCACTTAATGCTTGTTCTATGCCATCCGTCTTATTCGATATTCGAGGGCCAATGCATTTAAGAACACCTGTCGTTTTACACACAGGACAGAATACCTGTGAGCCGTCTTGGGCCTCATGTAGACCAGAAAACATACCTCTGGAACCAGTCATGATGACCGCGCCGTTGTCAGCCTTGTCACCGACGGTCAAGTAAGATCGAGTGATGGTCGCCATCGATTACACCTCTTGATGCGGCGGCGGCACATACCCTTCCTGCAAAAATCCAGGGGAAGGCGACATCCCCTCTCGAACGTCGAGAACCAATTTGCTGTGATGTTTACTCTTCTCGATCACATCTCCGTTACTGATACGACTGCCCTCAATCGCCACCGACTTTCCATTTTTAACCATACGGAGTCCAGCGCCGGAAGTGATATAAGTAATCTCGCCATTCGGATAGAGAACCTCATCCCCGACTAGGGCGACCGCGTCACCGGCAATTGTCATCTGCGATGTAGCGGTATGCACAACACCGCCATTTTTAGTTACCGAACCTAGAGTCACCACTGAATGGGTGCTAATGATCTGCGGCGCCGCAATCCGTTGGCTTTCTCCCATAGCACGAATGGCGTCAGGATGCGTAACTTCTACTCCGTTGTACATCATATTGCTTTCCTTTAATTGACTATTAAAAAGTCGATCGCACTCCGACTAATTCGCCAAAATTATTCTGCTCGGTTCACTCGGAATGGTTCAATTCACAATATAACTACTTTTGAATTTTCACTGTGTCAGTCATTGTCAAATCTCACCAGCCGTGTGTGATTCATAGACATCGTTTCAATTAAAATGAAACGATGGATGATGAAATTCGCAAGCGACTGAGATGGGTTGTGGCCCGACTGAATTCGGTTCCTCTGGTGCATCTCGTGCAACTCTTTCTACCGCATCATTAAAGTCTGAAGCGTCCACACCTACATCAAGGTTAATCAACGAACTGGGATACCTTCAGTCCTTCCACCAACTGCGACCATCTCTGGACACCCCAACCCGGAGCCTGAAATTCTGCATCCAATAACGCTCCAAAATCATCCCTCTTTTCTTTGGCGACGATTCCTACGCGTATCTCTCACCTCGCCATTTCTTTTTGAATAATCTTTATCTAACGTGTCAAATCTGCAATAACACGAGTAATATAAGCATTACCGAAAGGAAACGTTTATATGGCGACACTTATCCCCGCAATAGGCTCCTGCTCTTCCAGAATGACTTCAGGCGAAAGGCGCTTTGCGCGTCGGCTGGAGGAAAAGCTGGAGGCCGATTATCTGTGCTGGTATGACGTTTCCATCGGCGAGAAGACCAAACACCCGGATTTTGTCATCGTCCATCCCAGCCGTGGCTTGTTGGTACTCGAAGTCAAAGACTGGAAACTCGACACCATTCAAAGCATCGACAAACAAACCACCTGCATCCTCACCGACCAGGGCACCAAGCATGTATTGAATCCGTTAAGGCAGGCGCGCGATTACATGTTCGCCGTCACCAATCGGCTTGAGCGCGATCCGCAACTGATCTTTCCGAGTGGATCGCAGAAGGGCAAGCCGGCCTTCCCCTACGGCCACGGCGTAGTGCTGAGCAATATCAGCCGAAGACAATTCGACGGCACCGACATCGGCGAAGTGATTCCGTCGCATCTGGTCATATGCCAGGATGAGATGCTGGAAAGCGTCGACGTCGAATCGTTTCAAAAACGCCTATGGGATATGTTCCCGCTCAAATTCACTCGGCTTTTGTCCGTGCCACAGCTTGACCGCATCCGCTGGCACATGTTTCCAGAAATCCGCATCCCGGCGCAGCAAGATATGTTTGAAGATGCCGGACAGAAAATGACGGAAATTCCAGACTTGTTGCAAGTCATGGATCTGCAACAAGAACAACTGGCACGCAGCCTCGGCGAAGGTCATCGCGTTATTCATGGTGTGGCGGGATCTGGGAAAACGCTGATATTAGGCTATCGCGCAGAACATCTTGCGAAGCTATGTCAACGACCGATTCTAGTTCTTTGCTATAACAAAACTCTGGCTACAAAACTTGGCAGCATGATCGAAGCCAAAGGACTGCAAGACAAGGTTAACGTCGTCAACTTCCACGCTTGGTGCGTTCGCCAACTAAATGCATATCACGTCGGCACGCCACCTCAGAACTCAAATAAGACTGACTTCTTCGACGCTTGCGTTGAGAAAGTCATACAAGCTGTCGACAACAAACTCATCCCATCCGCGCAATATGACGCGGTATTGATCGATGAGGGTCACGATTTCAAGCCTGAGTGGTTCAAGCTGGTGGTGCAGATGATTCATCCGGACTCAAATTCATTGCTAGTGCTCTACGATGATGCGCAGTCAATTTACGGTGGCAAGAAAAAACTGCGGTTCTCATTTTCCAGCGTTGGTGTGCAGGCGCAGGGGCGTACCACTATCCTCAAACTGAACTATAGAAACACGGCAGAAATTTTGTCTGTCGCGAGGGCTTTTGCCGATGATTTGCTATCGCAAAAAGATGCCGAAGACGATCAAGCGCCAACCCTTCTTCCCATGAGCACTGGCCGCAGGGGACCGAAGCCGTTGTTGATTAAACTCCCGACATTGAAAGACGAGGCGGACTATTTAGCTGACAGACTGGCTGAAGCAAACAAAACCGGGACCGCTTGGAATGACATCGCAATTATCTACCGACGTTATGGCATCGGTAGTGCACTTGCAGACAGCTTGAGGCGAAGAAGCATCCCGTTTGAATGGCAACAGGATAAAAATCATTCCTACAATCCCGCAAACAACAGCGTCAAGATCGTCACCATGCACAGCAGTAAGGGACTTGAATTTCCAATGGTGTGTATTCCTGGCCTTGGTGCAGAAATTATCCCGGATGATGAATTGCAAGATGAGGCGCGCTTAGTCTATGTTGCGATGACTCGGGCGACGCATGAGTTAATCATGACGCATGGGGAGCAAACTCTGTTTATTGAGAAAATGCGGAAGGCTATGCAGACCTTACAGTCCTTATGACTTAGGTGAGTCAGTGTTCGCGCCATGCGACAACAGAACATCATTTGCGTAAGTTCTCGGAAATTGAACATGTTTCCGAAGGCAGGTCTAAATAGTAATGAGGGTCGAATGAATGCCATCAAAAAGCAGGTCGAGGAAGCAAAACGAAGATTAGACAATGCGATAGCGGACAAACGAACCTTGGCCACCTGCCTTAGACGCTGGAGTTTATTGGTAAGGCTACGCGACGGAAATAGATGCGTTGTTTGTCATCAAACACACAAACTATCGGCACACCACATATGCAGAAAGAGTTTCTTGCCAGAGGCTCGACTACAAAGCGGCAATGGAATAACTCTTTGTGGCGAATGTCATGATAAATTTCATGAGGGGTTCAACCGTCGGGCAGATCTCAGTCAACCGATGGATGCTCAAGGCGGAGAGAAAATTGAGATATTGTGTTGGTTGTTTGAGGTTCTAGCCCGCGATGGAGAAAAACGCAATTTGATCTGTGACGATTTTTATTATCTCAGCGATTCGGTGCTATCAAAATTCAAGATGTTTCAGGGATTTGATCCGTTTATTGCGTTTCCTGGATATCGACTTCAGCAGGCGTATCTTATTTGGCGCCAATGCCCGCTACAGTTACGCAATGCGATATTGGAAGCCAACGGATTTTCGCCATCGAGGAAACCCCTTATTCCTGGCATTACCATTCGATACTGATAAATAGAGCCAAAAACGCATGGGACGCTTTGCTTTATCAAAAGCGTGTACTGAGATTGTGGCCGCATTGTTCAATGAGGATTTAAGGCCATGACGGACCACGTAACGAAAGAAAAGCGAAGCGAAATAATGCGGGCGATACGGGGGAAAAATACAACCCCGGAAATTATCGTAAGAAAGCTCGTATTTTCTTTAGGCTATCGCTATCGTTTGCATGGGGGAAACCTATCCGGAAAACCGGATCTCGTTTTTCCAGGGAGAAGAAGAGTAATTTTCATACACGGTTGCTTTTGGCATTACCATAATTGCAGCAAAGGCAAACCGCCTAAATCCAATTTGGATTATTGGCTGCCCAAATTGAAGGAAAATCGACGAAGAGATGTACGCAATCAAAAATCGATTTTATCGATCGGCTGGAAATTTCTCGTAATATGGCAATGCGAATTAAGTGACACAGTTCAATTAAAAAAGAAGATTATCGATTTTTTGGAGGAAAGTAATGCCACCTAAGTCAGTTTCTAGCACCGTGCCGGCAAGCCCTACAAAGCGTTTTTTTATAGAAATGCTTACTCGCGACATCGAACTTCAAGATGCAATCCTGGATTTGTTGGACAACTGTGTAGATGGTATTCAAAGATCTCACAGGGGAAATCTAAGTGTAGATCAGCCATACGATGGTTTTTGGGCTCAGATTACTTTTGACGATAAAAAATTCGAGATCGCGGACAACTGTGGCGGAATTCCCCTCAGTTTGGCTAAAAAATATGCCTTCATGATGGGTCGTCCCCGCGACGACGACGATTCAGATATTCCGACTGTAGGAATGTACGGAATAGGGATGAAGCGAGCCTTGTTTAAAATGGGCCAATCTAGCAAAGTAACATCCCAAACTGATACCGAAGCGTTTCAAGTTGAAATAAAACCCACGTGGCTCACCAATGATAGCGATTGGAATCTTCCTCTCAACCTTATCGCGTCGCCATTCAAAGAAACTGGGACAGTTATTCGAATCGAGCATCTTAGAGATGGCGTGTCAAAAATATTAACTGATGATGGCTCTTCATCATTTCATAAGACACTATTAGATTTAATTGGCCAACATTTTGGCTTTATTATAAAAAAAGGGTTCAAAGTTTTTGTAAATCAAAAAGAAGTCATCTGCAGGCAATTTACCTTACTTTGGTCACCCGAAGATACACCTGAGAAAAATAGAATTGCTCCTTTCATTTATAAAGCAAGACTGAATGAGGTAGATATCGGTCTAGCGATTGGGTTCTATACACCAATGATCGGTTCCGATGAATTAGATGAAGAGCAAGTTACTCGACGCAGTAAGGAGGACGCGGGATGGACAATAATATGTAATGATCGAGTCGTCGTCTATAACGATAAGACTCGTTTAACCGGTTGGGGAGAAGCAGGCGTTCCAAATTATCATAGCCAGTTTATTGGCATTTCCGGCGTGGTCTACTTCAAGAGCAACGATGCTTGGAAACTGCCGGTAACAACAACAAAGCGTGGTATAGATACATCATCAGAAGTGTATATGTATATTAAAGACTTCATGCGAGAAGGGTTAAAAAAGTTCACGAACTATACCAACACATGGAAATTCGATTCGGAAACAGAGAAAAAGATATCTTCTGGCGCGAGAAGCATACCGGTCGAGGCTTTGCTTAGTATCGCACCAGATAGAAATTGGACCAGAGTTCACAATCGTGCTGATGAACAGAAATTGAACTTACCTCTGGCCATGCCGCTCGATCAAGATCCGAAAAAACAAATCAGATTTACCCGCCGACTGAGCGAGATTGCAACGGTATCGAAATATTTTTTTGAAGAGTCCTCTGCGTCTTCAGCAGAAGTCGGCGAAGCTTGCTTCAATCATTTCTACGAAAAAGCGAGCAAGACAAAATGAGCGGAGCATATGTCCCATATCATCTCCGACAAAATAAAGCTGTAGATCGACAGCTTTTTGTTGATTTGCTAACCAAACTTAATCGATATAAAGCTATTGGTGATTATAGTTATGTTAGTTTTGGCGGCCCATATCTAGAAGATTTCAAGTTGGTGCACAGCCATTTTG
>NZ_JAGQEG010000058.1 GCF_018305005.1 Collimonas silvisoli | reverse complement strand
ATTATTTTAGATATCGAGGATGCCCCCCCCCCCCCCCCTTATGGACATCAATGCCCGCATTGCCGCCCGCGTGAGTTTTCTGCGCCAGGAACGCGGCTTGTCGCTAGATGCGCTGGCGACCAAATGCAGCGTCAGCCGCTCAATGATTTCCTTGATCGAGAGGGGGCAAAGCAACGCCACCGCGGTGGTCCTGGAAAAACTGGCGACCGGACTTGGCGTGATGCTGCCCGCCCTGTTCGAAGATCCGCAGCCGCAAACCGCGCCGCTCATGCGCCATGCCGACCAGCCGGAATGGCGCGATCCGCAGTCCGGATACCTGCGTCGCGATATCTCGCCGCCTGACCCGCAATCGCCGCTGCGGATTGTCGAAGTGCTGTTTCCGGCCGGCGCTAAAGTGACTTACGAAACGGCTGAACGCGAGGCGCTTGTGCATCAGCAGATATGGATCCTGGAAGGCCGGATGGAGGTCAGCGTCGGCAAAACACAATATGCGATTGAAGCCGGCGACTGCCTGGCGTTCCAGTTAAACAGTCCCGTCGCCTTTCACAACCCCCATCGCAAACCTGCGCGTTACGCCGTGATCATCTGCACCGACAAGCAGCACGGATAGCGCGCGCCAATAAGGAAGCAACCATGCAAGAAAACATACAAATCCATCGCCTAAGCGCGCTTGAGGACGCAGCGTCGATTGCCGCCTTGAGCGACATCCTGATCGATTGCGTCGACGGCGGCGCCTCGGTCAGTTTCATGCATCCGCTCACGCGCTCGCGGGCAGACAATTTCTGGCGCGGCGTTGCGGCCGGCGTCGCCGCCGGCGAGCGCCTGCTGCTGGTGGCCCAAGACCGGCAAGGCGGGTTTCTGGGTACGGTACAGGTGGTGCTGAGCCAGCCGGAGAATCAGCCGCATCGGGCGGACGTAGCAAAGCTGCTGGTCCACCGCAAGGCGCGGCGCGCTGGTTTGGGAGCGGCGCTAGTGACGGCGGCAGAGGATTTCGCCGCGCGTGCCGGCAAGAGTTTGCTGGTACTCGATACCGTCACCGGCAGTCCGGCGGAACAGCTATACAAGCAGCTGGGGTGGCAGGTATCCGGGATCATTCCAGACTACGCGCTGTGGCCGGATGGCCGCTTGTGCGCAACTACCATCTTCTACAAACGCATAGGAAGCAGCGCAGCAGTCTAAGCGACCTATTTCATGTAAACCGGGAACTCTCTTTGCGATGACTCGGCAGCAGCGTCTGCAAAGTTGCTGGGATAACGCGCATCCCGCAACTGCATGAAGGGAGTTTCGACAAATCGATAAAGCAGGTAGCCGCCGACTATGCCGGCCAAGGCAATCACGCCAACTTCGGCCGCAGCGTTGAGGCCGCTGCTTTTCAACAGCCGATGCACGATCACGGCGAGCGGCTTATGCACCAGGTAGATGGCGTACGACCATGCGGCCAGCTGGGCAGCGCCGGGTATCCTCCAGCGATACAGGTAGCTGCACGGACTGAGCGCAGCGACCACCAAAACAGCGAAGGCAACGGCAATCAGCGAATAGCCGAATCCAGTCATGAAGAATCCGTAGCCATAACCTTCGATATAGTATTGATTGACGATCGTGCAGAACAGCAACCCCACAGCCAGGCCGCCGGCAATCAAGGCCAGATGCCCGCGGCGAACGATTCTTTGCCAGGCATCACGGTGAAAATTTTTCAGGATTGCGACAGCGATGCCAGGCAAAAATTCATCGAACCGGCAAAAGCTTGAGTAGTAGATATTCGGGTAATAGCCGCCGACCGCACCGCCCGCTTGCCGACCATACTGCAGCCACAATACGCTGCGGAGCACGATGCCGGCCAGCATCAACAGCCCCAAGGCAAGCCAGGCCAGCCGGATCGATTTGCCATACCTGGCGGCTAAGATGACGACGGCGGGAAGCAAAAGATAAAACTGTTCTTCTATGCACAGCGACCAGGCATGGGAAAACGCGGTTCCCGGCTGCAGCCACAGGTTCTGCGTGAATGTGAGAAAACGCCAAAGCGGCGGCGGAGCGTTCCCTCCCATCGCAAGCGGAAACAGAAAATAAAGTCCCAGCACCAGGTAGAAATTAGGCAGCGTCCGCAAGAATCTTCTGGCGTAGAAATTCTTGAGCGAAAGCGGCTGCCCACGGACGATGCGGGCAAAGATCTGATTACTGATGAGATAACCGCTCAACACAAAGAACAGGTCAACCCCGACCCAGCCAACCGTGCTGGCCCAGCCGAACGTTGCTTCGCCGCTGACGAACACCATGTAGTGGTACATGAACACCAGCATGATCGCCGCCGCTCGCAGCGTATCCAGACCATTATTGCGTTGCAGCTTGCTTGTATTGTGTTGAACGGTTGTTGGCATTGCGTCGTAGAAGGCAGGACTAATTGGGCGGCTGGTGGATATTCCTGTGAGCGGCTGGCTACTTGGGCCTGCAAAAAAAATCGACTCATGCATGAATAAACCCGCACAGTCGACGCACTCACGACGAATCATTGCCGAAAAACAATACAGTCTACGTTTAAATTTATCCTCGTGTC
Source organism: Collimonas silvisoli (assembly GCF_018305005.1). Taxonomy (GTDB): domain Bacteria; phylum Pseudomonadota; class Gammaproteobacteria; order Burkholderiales; family Burkholderiaceae_D; genus Collimonas; species Collimonas silvisoli. Next base: position 35,557 of record NZ_JAGQEG010000058.1, on the reverse strand, counting down.
TACTCATGTCGATTCTTCTGGCGATACGCTGATCAAGAAAAAATGCCGAGCACGCCGTAACCGGCTGCCTATACTGTTTACACGACCGGAAAACTGTTGGAGGCGCCGATGAAATCCGAAAAAATTGGCAAATATGAAATCGAGTATTCCGGATTTAAATTACCTGACCGCGAGGACTGGGTCGCGATACTCGCCATTTATGCTTCTTGCAATCCCATCCATAGAAATGGCATTTTTCCGCCGCAACGGGTTGCGCTTGACTGCGTATTTCCGAACGAACAGATAGCACAGGCAGAGGCGCGCGCAATAGCCCTTTCGATGATAGAGATGGGATGTAAAAATCCTTAGTGCCGACAGTTCAGCCGCGCTGGGTGTATCACTTCTGAAACGATTTTAGGCGATTTGCCGCGCTGCCTAGCTCCCAGACTGGCCCTTTTGCCTCGTGCGCCAAGCGCCATCTTGCATGGCGCGCCAATTGCCGAAAGAACTTGTTCTGCGCGCCTCGGCAACGCGCAGTGTCATCCCAGCCGACTAGGAGAGTCATCATGGCAACTTACATCGTTCTCACGAATTTCACGGACCAGGGAATCCGCACCGTGAAAGACACCACTAAGCGAGCTGCTGCTGTTCGCGAAATGGCAAAGAAGTGTGGCATTGAAATGAAAGACATTTACTGGACGCTGGGGAGTCACGATTTAGTTGTAACCTTCGAAGCGCCCGACGACGCAACCTTCACCGCGTTCGGATTGTCGCTCGGTGCGGCAGGTAATGTCCGGACGCAGACACTGCGCGCATTTTCCACGGACGAGATGACCGGGATTCTCAGCAAGATGCCGTAAGGGATCGACGGGGCATCCACCTCGATGCCAGGGAGCAGCTGCAGCTGACAATAATGCAGCGAGCGACGGCAGAGAAATGCACACCCTTGAAATTGAAAAGGCTTCCCAATTGCTTGGGAAGCCTTGAATCTGTTGGTGGGGCGTGAGTGATTCGAACGCACGATCTACGAATTAAGAGTCCTGCGACAAGGCCTCACAGTCACCGGCTTACCCCACGCAGATTCGGCAATTCCTGAAGGACAACAACATAGAAATGGCTGTGGTTCTTGGAACACCGCTGGCGAACCTCACTGACTCACTGCCGTTTGCCGGTAGTGAGCAAGGAGATTTTCATTGACGATATTATATCCGGCAAGAAATCTCCATTGGACTGCTTAGGCTAATAGTCTTGAAATCGGAAAATAACAACATATCACCGCCTTGGTTATGTTTTTCCTGCCATTGGCGGTAATGATGATTATAGATGGGATACATGACGACTTTCTTTGCGTACACGTCATTGCCCGTATAAACAGGAAAATTGGCCCAGTGTGAAGTTGTTTCGTCCTTGGGCGGATGCGGTACAAGGTGCGCATTCTTTTTATTCCAGTGGCCGAGATATTGTGATGTGCCGGTATGATCATAAAACGAGTAGGGATTCATCATGTAAAAGGTGATGCTGTCCACCCGCATTTTTCTCTCTGTGGCGGTGCGCGATACCCACGCCTCATTGATGGCGGCGTAAAGAGAAAAGCCGCCCAATGATGCAGCAAGGTCGTTGTCCAGGAATGAATTTTTGCCGTCATTTTCTTCGTCAAGCAGATCTCCGTTTTTCATCAGCATCGGCCAATCAATGCGCAAGCTACAAAACATCAAATCACGATGCATTTCTTGACGATCATCAGTGTATTGATTTTTGTGTATCCATTTAGCGTTACTGGGCAGTCGCGACAACACATCACCGAGTGCGGCATGGGTGGTTGGATTATCCCAAGAGGCACGCTTCTGGAATGCCTCGAACCCCTTTTCTGCAATCGAATATTTCATCATCCAATCTAACGTAATCGTCTTGGCATCAACCAATTCTTTTGGATAAAATTTACTGCCCGGCATTGAGTACTTTTCTTCTAACGATGTCACACCATGCTTTTGATTAGCGAACCAGTTGCGCAATAATTTTGCGCCGATAGGTGATTTGAATGTTTCCATGACATCGGGAATATCTTGCAAATCAAATGGTTCTATCGATTTTTCATTTTTCGTGTGTGGCGCGGTAGCTGCGGGTGCGAGTTTCGGTTTTGGCGGCGCAGGCGTGTGCAGCCAATTGATGAATTTTCCGATGCTTTCCACGGTGCGGTCGGCGCTGTCTACAGGCACCTTTTTGACTGCCGCTTTTTTCTCTGCAAGGGGTGGATTGCGGAGCTTCGGCGGGGACTTTTGCATGTCGACGCATACGGCTAGAATAGGCAGTTTCAAGCAGCCATCGGCCTGTGGCGACCAGCGCCACAGCAATTTATTAGGCGCGTAATAGCGCATCTTTTTGAGGGTGTCAACATCACCGTGGTATTCGAGGAAAACATACTGCCAGTAAGGATTCCCGACGCTCTCCATCCTTGAAATTCCGTACTGCTCAGGTGCGCCCGACATGCGCCACATGCGCACAGCCCATTGCGTACAGTTTTCGCCTTGCACACCGGATACTGAGCCGCCATATACTGAATAAGGCGGAGGATTATCAATGGAGTAAAAAATCGCCCGCTCTAGAGCGTTATATTGCTGGACTGTTAGCGGTTGAATGAGGCCATCTGCATAGCGTGGGTGTGGGTTAGCTTCTTCTGCGGTCCGCCCCCTTGTCCCCATTCCTGTCTTAGCGATGGTTCCGGGGCCAATGGGGGACATGCCTTTTAAAGGTACAAGACCGTATTCTGTATATCGACCATGGGGATCTGTCACGGCTAAAAAAGTATGCGGCATGCCGTAACTTCCTTTTCCGAAGTTCATGCGAATTTGGATTGTCGGGGTCATATTTACAATTTGGATGATCTAGCTCGTTGGATATAGATGAGTGCGCCGATTGCATAGACGATTAACAGCGGTGCCAATATGTACCAAATGATTTGTCCCCACCAAACAGCAAAACCAGCTTGCCAAGTGTCGGTATTTTTTGCGCCAAAATCCATTTGAATGTGAACCTGATATTTAGCCAGCTCAGGAACTGGTCGAATGATTTCTGCATTGAAAATATATCGACCGGGTGGGGCTTTGACTAGGGCAACGGTACGAGTAACATATCCGCCGCTCACTCCCCTGGAATCTTCCGATTCAACCTCACCCCCTGCGGCGGTTACTCCTGTTTTTTTATTGACGATGGACCACCGTAACGGGGCCGGTACATTTGGAATAGAAAATACAGTGCTCCCTATAAATTCCATTTCTTCAGGTGGCACATCGCCACGTCCAAACAATAAATGCAGCCGATAGGTTTCTGGAATACGTACTTCAATTTCCTTGTGAATCGTATTTTTTGTTGCAAAGGATATTGGCGTATCCAACGGCTCGGCGGTTACCCAATCTGCCCATAATGGAAACAACAGCATCCACAGGCTGGCGAATACCAAAATGACTATTGGATGCCACTGTTTTATTTTCAATGCAAGTGTTCTGTCCGTCTTCACGACGTAATCCCTCGGGAAAATTGCGCTAAAACCATCGTCACAGGAAATGGCTTATTTTGCAACATTATTTTTAATGCCCCGTTACTATGTTCATGCCCCAGAATGAGGGGTGTTGGCCAACCAGGTCCGGCATGCAGATATGGCCGACTTGACAATTGTGTTGATAGATGCCGGGATGCGACTTAGTGAAGCCCTCCGCATCAGGGATATGGACATTGACCGGCAACAGCGGACTGTGGCCATATGGGAGAACAAGGCAGACCATCCAAGGGCTGTCCCGATGACCTCCCGAGTGCATGAAGTGTTTGAAAGACGGTCAGAGCCGGCAACACCATTTAGCTCCTCACAGTTGACGCAGCAGATCACGAGTGGGCTTGGGTACGTACCAGGATGGGCCTGGATACCGAGAAGGAATTTGTAATACATGCACATTTAGGCACTCTACAGCCTCGCGCCTGGCAGATGCCGGTGTGGATGCTTTTCTTCGTATCCAGAAGATGATGGGGCATAAGAACATAGCCAGCACAATGAAGTATGCTCACGTGTCCGCAGCAGGTTTGCATGGACTAGCGGGAGTGCTTGAAACCGCAAGTCAGGTCACACAAAGCAAAAAGGGCTTCCTCGCGGAAACCCTTGTGCCAACTAGCGCTTACTGATGTTCTGTTGGTGGGGCGTGAGTGATTCGAACACTCGACCTACGGATTAAGAGTCCGCTGCTCTACCAGCTGAGCTAACGCCCCAACAGGGGACGAATTATAGCTGCAGTTTATTTTTTTTGCTAGTTCTTCGTGGGAATTTCTATCAGATTGGATATTGGCCGTTGTTTTGCGCCATTCCGGAGTGTCCGCGGTTGAGGGGGATCGTTGAACTGAGCGCCAGGTCAGCCACGCTGTTGCGGCTGGCCGTGCAGGTTCAAAGCGGATCAGGCCAGGCGCGCATCGCTTGCGCGCCGATCGCCAGCAATTTCTCGCGGCCGGCTTTGTCGCGCGCCTGGGTAGACATGCCGTGGATCACCGTCACGAAGAAACTGGCTAACGCGGCGGTGTCGGTATCGGCGGCCAGTTCGCCTTCGCTGACGCCACGGTCCAGACGATTTTTGATACCGGCCTCCATCTGCCCACGGTAGTCCGCCAGCACTTCCTGCACATGCGCGGATGCAGCGGTGCAATTAGTGGCGGAGGTGACGACCATGCAGCCGGGCGGCTGATTCGGATCGGTTTGGGAAATGGCGATGACTTCAAGGTAGCTTCTGATGCTTTCCTTTGCCGTCAGCGGCTCGGCCACGATCGACTCAAAAAAACATGGTTTCTTTGCCAGGTAATATTCCACCGCTTCCAGGAACAGGCGTTCCTTGTCGCCGAACGCCGTGTACAGGCTCGGTGGCGTGATTCCCATGGCGCTGGTGAGGTCATTGAGCGAAGTCGCCTCATACCCGTAGCGCCAAAAAACCAACATCGCGCGCTCCAGCGCAAGCTCTCTATCGAACGATAAAGGACGGCCAGCCTTCTTGCGCGGCTTGTCTTGTGTCATTTCCATAGTGATCGATATTAAACCACTTGACAGCGCAAAACAAGCCCGCTAGAGTCATACTCTAATTCATAGTGATCGCTATTAAATATGAATTCTGGAGGCGCCGAATGTGGCCGAATGGAAACATTAGTTTCTCACAGAATTAAATCTGGCGCTTTCCGAGCACATTTCCGGGCGCAGTTTTTTGCTTTTAGATAAGGGAAAAATCGGCACATTTGGAGGATCAGACAAGAAGCGTCCAGTAAGCGGCTATCGGCTGACAGGCAGTCAGTCATATATTGCTAATCACGATTTAAGGCAATGCTAGCTAATCAAGAACGCCAATGTCGGTCGCCAGGCCTGACTACCTCCTTATCCAGACGGCTTTTCGCTAAGCGATTGTTTCTGAATACGCAGTTCTCTATTCCCGTTTTCACACATATATCCAGGGGTCTCACATGCAAACTTCGACACCATTATTTTCTCGCAAAGCCATAGCGATTGCGGTCGGCATCCTCGTGCTCGCCGCCGCCGGCGCCTTCACCCTGACCAGCCGCCAGGCCAAAGCGGTCAGCGCGCCGCCGCCTGCGGCATCGGTCTCGGTCGCCGCCGCCCTGGAAAAATCGGTTACCGAATGGGATGATTTTTCGGGGCGGGTGGAAGCCATCGAACGGGTTGAAATCCGGCCGCGGGTATCCGGCACCATTGACTCGATTCACTTCCAGGAAGGTCAACTGGTGAAAAAAGGCGACCTGCTGTTCACCATCGATCCCCGCCCCTATCAAGCCGAGCTGGCGCGTGCAACCGCAACCCAGGCTGGCGCCCAAGCCGGACTGGCATTGGCAAAAACCGAGCTGGCGCGCACCAGCCGCCTGATTGAAGAACATGCAGTAGCCCAGCGTGAACTAGATCAACGCAACAATGCTTTGCTGGAAGCCGACGCCGGCCTTAAGGCGGCTGAAGCAGCCGTCTTGAGCGCACGCCTGAATCTGCAATATACGTCGATCACGGCGCCGGTCAGCGGCCGCGTCTCGCGCGCTGAAATCACTACCGGCAATCTGGTCGGCGCCGGCGTCAGTTCACCGGCCCTGACCACCGTGGTATCGGTGTCGCCGGTGTATGTCAGCTTCGAAGTCGATGAGCAAACCTACATCCGCTACGCTGCCAACGGCGCCGTCGGCAACTCCGGCGTCAGCCGCCTGCCGGTCTCTATCGGCTTGGCCAGCGAAGACGGCTATCCGCATCAAGGCCAGATCAAGGCTTTCGACAACCGGCTTGACACCGCCTCCGGCACCATGCGCGTGCGCGCCGTGTTCGACAATCCGAACGGCGCCCTCACCCCTGGCATGTATGCCCGGGTGCGCACCGGCGGCTCGGCGGCAGAGACCGCGGTGCTGATCGACGACAAGGCTGTCGGCAACGACCAGGACAAGAAATTTGTCATGGTGCTGGGCGCTGACAACAAGGTCATCTATCGCCCCGTCAAGCTGGGTCCTATCGTCGACGGCTTGCGGGTGGTTCGTTCCGGCCTCAAGAAAGATGAGCGGATCGTCGTCAACGGCTTGCAACGGATACGCCCGAACGACCTGGTCACACCGGTCACGGTAAGCATGGAGGGAGAAAACAGTGCTCCCGCCAAGGCTGCAGTGACGGTGGCTAGCGCTAAATAACAAAGGCAACGACGGTCATCACCACCGCATCGAAGCCAAACCGAGCCCAACACCATGAATATTTCAAAATTCTTTATCGACCGCCCGATCTTTGCGGGCGTGCTATCTGCGATCATCTTGATCGGCGGCCTGATTTCCATGCTCAGCCTGCCGATCTCCGAATACCCGGAAGTGATTCCGCCGTCGGTGATCGTCAAGGCGCAGTATCCGGGCGCCAATCCGCAAACCATTGCGGAAACGGTGGCAACGCCGATTGAGGAACAAATCAACGGCGTCGAAGGCATGCTGTACATGTCTTCGCAAGCCACCTCCGACGGCTTGATGACGCTGACCATCACCTTCAAGCTGGGCACTTCGCCGGACCAGGCCCAGCAACTGGTGCAGAACCGCGTCAACCAAGCGTTGCCAAGATTGCCGGATGTGGTCCAGCGGCTCGGCGTTACGACAGTCAAGAGTTCGCCTAACCTGACCATGGTGGTGCACTTGCTGTCGCCCAATGACCGCTACGACATGGCCTACCTGCGCAACTACGCGGTGCTGAACGTCAAGGACCGCCTGGCGCGCCTGCCCGGCATCGGTTCGGTGCAATTGTTCGGTTCCGGCGATTATTCGATGCGCGTCTGGCTCGATCCGCGCAAGGTGGCGGAACGCGGCTTGGCCGCCACCGATGTGGTTAACGCCATCCGCCAGCAAAACGTCAATGTCGCCGCCGGCGTGATCGGCGCTTCGCCGTCGGTGCCGGGAGTGAACTATCAGATCTCGGTGAATGCCCGCGGCCGGCTCGCCAATGAGGAAGAGTTCGGCAACATCGTGATTCGCACTTCGCCCGATGGCGTGGTGACCTATCTGAAAGATGTGGCGCGGATCGAACTCGGCGCCAGCGAATATGCGCTGCGCTCGCTGCTCGACAATAAGCAAGCGGTTGCGATCCCGATCTTCCAGGCACCCGGCTCCAACGCGCTGGAAATTTCCGACAACGTCCGCCGCACCATGGCCGAGCTGAAGCAAGACATGCCGGAAGGCGTGGATTACAAGATCGTGTACGATCCGACCCAGTTCGTCCGCTCCTCCATCGAAGCCGTGGTGCACACGCTGCTGGAAGCGATCCTGCTGGTGGTGATCGTGGTCATCATTTTCCTGCAAACCTGGCGCGCTTCGATCATTCCTTTGCTGGCGGTGCCGGTATCGGTGATCGGCACCTTTGCAGTGATGATGGGCCTGGGTTTTTCGATCAACGCCCTGAGCTTGTTCGGGCTGGTGCTGGCGATCGGGATCGTGGTCGATGACGCCATCGTGGTGGTGGAAAACGTCGAACGCAATATCGAAAACGGCCTGTCCGCCAAAGAGGCCACCTACAAAGCCATGCGCGAAGTTTCCGGGCCTATCGTGGCGATTGCCTTGACCTTGTGCGCGGTGTTTATTCCACTGGCCTTCGTCAGCGGCCTGACCGGCCAGTTCTTTAAACAGTTCGCCCTGACGATCGCGATTTCGACCGTGATCTCGGCATTCAACTCGCTGACCTTGTCGCCAGCGCTGGCAGCTTTGCTGCTAAAGGGCCACGGCGCCAAGAAGGACGCTTTCCAGCGCCTGATCGACCGTTTCTTCGGCGGCTTCTTTGCGGTGTTCAACCGGGTCTTCCATCGCGCCTCGGACTCTTACAGCGGCGGCGTCACCGGCATCCTCAAACGCAAGTCGGCAGCGCTGGCCGTGTATGCGGTATTGATCGGCGTCACCGTGCTGCTGTTTCATACGGTACCGAACGGCTTCATCCCGGCCCAGGACAAGCAATACCTGGTGGGTTTTGCGCAATTGCCTGACGCCTCATCGCTGGACCGCACTGAAGACGTGATGCGCAAGATGTCGGAAATCGCGCTGAAACAACCCGGGGTGGAATCGGCGGTAGCCTTCCCTGGCCTGTCGATCAACGGCTTCGTCAACAGCCCCAACTCCGGCATCGTGTTCACCACGCTCAAACCGTTTAACGAGCGCCGTGGCGCCGACCAGAGCGGTATCGCCATTGCCCAGCAGTTGAACCAAAAATTCGCCGCGATCCAGGGCGCGTTCATCGCCGTGTTCCCGCCGCCGCCAGTGCAGGGCTTAGGTACCATCGGCGGCTTCAAGCTGCAGATCGAAGACCGCGCCGCGCTCGGCAACCAGGCCTTGAACGACGGCTTGCAGGCCTTCATGGCGAAAGCGCAAAAAGCGCCGGAACTGGCTGGCATGTTTTCCAGCTTCCAGATCAACGTGCCGCAGCTGTACGCCGATGTCGACCGGGTTCGCGCCCAGCAGCTGGGAGTTTCGATCCCGGCGGTGTTCGATACCTTGCAAATCTATCTCGGCTCGCTGTACGTGAACGATTTCAACAAGTTCGGCCGCACTTTCCAGGTACGGGTCCAGGCGGATGCGCCGTTCCGCGCCCATGCCGAGGACATCGGCTTGCTGAAAGCGCGCAACGACCGCGGCGAGATGGTGCCGCTGTCGTCGCTGCTGAAGATGACGCAAAGCTACGGCCCGGATCAGGCGATACGTTATAACGCCTTCCCTTCTGCCGACGTCAACGGCGGGCCGGCGCCCGGCTACAGTACCGGCCAGGCCCAGGCTGCGGTGGAACGCATCGCGGCCGAGACGCTGCCACGCGGCATCAGCTACGAATGGACCGAAATCACTTACCAGGACAAGATCGCCGGCGATACGCTGTTCATCATCCTGCCGCTGTCGATCTTGCTGGTGTTCTTCGTGCTGGCGGCGCAATACGAAAGCCTGACCTTGCCGCTGGCGGTGCTGCTGATCGTGCCGATGGGGATCTTGTCGGCCATCTTCGGCGTCTGGCTGACCCATGGCGACGACAACATTTTCACCCAGATCAGCCTGATCGTATTGGTGGGGCTGGCGTGCAAGAACGCGATCCTGATTGTCGAATTTGCGCATGAACTGGAAGCGCAAGGGCGCTCCATCTACGCCGCTGCGATCGAAGCTGCGCACCTGCGCCTGCGCCCTATCCTGATGACCTCGATCGCCTTCATCGCCGGCGTCATCCCGCTGATCCTGTCGACCGGCGCGGGTGCGGAAATGCGCCATGCCATGGGGGTCGCGGTGTTCTCCGGCATGATCGGCGTGACCGCTTTCGGGCTGTTCCTGACACCGATCTTTTACGTGCTGCTGCGTACTCTGGCGTCGCGCTTTACCAGTGCGAAATTGCCAACCGATCCGCATGCCGACAAGCATGCCGGCCCAGCGCTGACAGCGCCAGCGATTGCAGCAGCAGCGCCCATCGAAGGAATCTGAACATGAAAACTTTCAATCTCAAACTCAGCACGCTGGTGGCCGCACTGGTGCTGGCCGGCTGCTCCACCACCAACCCGCCGGAACAGGTCGCAGTCGACCTGCCCGGCCAGTACCGGGAAGCGGCAACGCTGGATGGCAAATGGAAACTGGCGCAACCTGCCGACGCCGCCGATCGCGGCGCCTGGTGGTCGGTATTCGGCGATGCCGAACTCAGCAAATTGATTGCAGAGGCAACCCAATCCAGCCCGACCCTGGTGATGGCCATGGCGCGTGTCAAGGAAGCGCGCGCCACCGCCGGACTGGCCGATGCCGATCGTGCATTTCAGCTCGGCAGCGGCTTCGGCCCTACCCGCCAGGGTGACGCCAATGGCGCTTCAACCCAGTGGCGTGCGCAACTGAACGCTTCTTATGAAGTCGACCTGTTCGGCCGCCTGTCGGACAGCAGCCGCGCCGCCCGTCTCGATGCGGAAGGACAGGAGGCCGCGTATCGCTCGGTGCTGCTTGCATTGCAAGCCGATGTCGCCCAACAGTATTTTGCGATCCGCTCGCTGGACGCCGAACTCGATGTGCTGCAACAAACCATCAAACTGCGGCAAGACGCCTTGCGCCTGGTCCAGCATCGTTATGACGCCGGCGACACCAGCGAACTGGACGTAGCGCAAGCCAATACCGAGCTGTCGGTGACCCAGGCCGAGCAGGAAGGCGTCAGCCGCAACCGCGCCCAGCGCGACCATGCGCTGGCGATCCTGCTTGGCAAGGCGCCGGCGCAGTTCACGCTGGCGGCAGAACCGTTGCAACCGGTGACAGTCAGCGTGCCGCCCGGCCTGCCTTCCGACCTGCTGGAACGGCGGCCCGACATCGCCCAGGCCCAGCGCCAGCTGGCCGCCGCCAGCGCCCGTATCGGCGTTGCCAAAGCGGCGTTCTTTCCGAGCCTGGTGCTGACTGCCTCCGGCGGCTACAGCTCGGACGCCTTGCACAATCTGTTCAAATGGTCCAGCCGCAGCTGGCTGCTGGGGCCGCTGGTCGGCACCATGCTCAACCTGCCTTTGCTGGATGGCGGCCGCAACAAAGCCAATCTGGCGCGGGCCGACGCCAACTATGAATCGGTGGTGGCGAATTACCGCCAGCAGGTGCTGGCCGGCTTCCAGGACGTGGAAGACAATCTGAGCGCCTTGCGCACGCTGGATAACCAGATTCGTTTTCAGGAAGATGCGGTTAAGTCGGCGCAACTCGCCGCCCGCCTCGCCGATTCGCGCTATCGGAATGGTTCTACCAGCTATTTTGAAGTGATCGACGCGCAACGTTCGAGTCTTTCCGCGCAGCGTGCGAAAAGCCAGAGCGTCGGTCAGCGGGCGGTGGCGTCGGTGGGCTTGATACGGGCGCTGGGTGGCGGCTGGGATGCCCCTGCGGCCAGCAACAGCGCTTTGGCCTTGGCTAAGTAGGTAAGTAAGCAGCTTAGAAAATGGCGGTGTCGCTCACGCCGCATCGCCACTTTCGGAAATATCGCTTGCGTAGCAATCGGCTGCAACCTGGTCTGCACGGGCAAGCTGCGGATTATCCGGCTCCCAGACTGGTCTCCAGCGCAATCAGCTCTGCAATCGATTGTCGTCGTCGAATCAGCCGATGGGCGTCGCGTTCGATCAGCACTTCGGGCAACAGTGGCCGGCTGTTGTAGTTGGATGACATGGATGCGCCGTATGCGCCGGTGTCGTGAAACAACAGATAGTCGCCTACTTGAGCCCCCGCCATCATACGCGGCTCAACGATCCCGCCCTCGCGCTGCGTAAACACGTCACCGGATTCACACAGTGGCCCGGCTACTACCGTAGGGCGAGCCTGCATCGCTTCGGGAGACATGCCGACGTGATGGATCACCGATATATGATGGTAGCTTCCATACATGGACGGCCGCATAAGATCATTGAAGCCGGCGTCAACCAGCACGAAATGATTGGCGCCACTGTCTTTTACGGCCCGCACCTCGGACAGCAAGGCGCCTGCCTCAGCGACCAGAAAACGCCCTGGCTCGATCTCAAGCCGAATCGGATGACCGAGATGTCGCTCCATATCTTTACGTGCCGCGTCCCACAAACCAAAATAATGATCGGTATCGACCGCCGAATCGTTCTCATGATAGGGAATGCAAAGACCGCCGCCCGCAGAAATTGCTTCGATGTCATGCCCAAGCTGCTCTACCAGTGCGGTCATGGTGGCGCACACCTGTTTTAGATGATCGTAATCGACTCCAGATCCGATATGCATGTGCAGCCCTACCAAGTGCAGGCCGTGTTTTTTAATCACCGCCAGCGCTTGCGGCAGATCGGTATGCCAAATGCCATGCTTGCTGTTTTCTCCGCCGGTATTGGTCTTGTTGCTGTGACCGTGACCGAAACCCGGATTGACGCGGAGCCAGACGCGATGGCCCGGGTTGGCCGTGCCAAGTTGTTCCAGCATATCGATTGAGCCGGCATTGACCTCAATCTCAAGTTCGGTTACCCGTGCCAGAGTATCGGCATCGATCACGTCTGCCGTAAATATCAATCCCGCCGGCGCCCCTTGCGGACTAAACCCGGCAATTAATGCCCGTTCAATTTCGCCCAAGGAAACCGCATCTACCGTCAGCCCCTGTTCACGCATTATTTGTAATATGTGAATATTCGAGCATGCTTTCTGCGCGAAGCGAATCACGTCGAAAGCTCGCAGTTTTTGTACCTGATTTTCAATGGTTTGGGAGTCATAGATCCATAACGGAGTGTCATAACAGCGAGCGAGTTCACGAATCATATCGGGAGAAATTGTATTCATGCGTAATTAACGGTTTAACGGTTCGAGCAAGGAATGGGATTTAATCATCCGCTAAAAAATCAATTCAATAAAATATCAATTTTTATGAAACCTATTCATTTATGATATGGCTTAATATTTTCCGGATTTTCTAACCATGCCCATTTCACTCAGGCACATCGAGGTGTTCCGAGCTGTAATGACCACAGGAAGCGTCACCGAGGCAGCGGCGCTGCTGCGGACCTCGCAACCGACCGTCAGCAGAGATCTCGCCCGTTTTGAATCACAGGTTCATATGAATTTGTTCGACCGCGTACGTGGTCGACTGCTACCAACGGCGCCAGCCATATTGTTATTTGAGGAAGTGAAACGCTCCTATTTGGGGCTGGAGCGTGTCATTAGTCTCGCCTCTTCGATACGGCAGTTCGAGCAGGGGCAGCTATCCATTATTTGTCTTCCTACATTTTCGCAGACGCTGCTGCCCGCGGCGTGCCGTCAATTTCTGCAGCGCTTCCCTGCGGTTAGTCTGAGCATCACGCCACAAGAATCTCCCCTGCTAGAGGAATGGCTGACATCACAACGACATGATCTCGGCCTGACAGAAACCGCCTCCACGCCGCAAGCTACCGGACGCTCGCTCTTGTTTTCCGAAGATATGGTTTGCGTCCTGCCGGAAGGGCATCCGCTGTTGGCCAAGACAAGGCTTATACCCAAGGATTTTTCAGGAGAGTCGTTCATCAACTTGTCTGTCTTTGACACTTATCGACAACAACTAGACAACGTTTTCTTACGTAACGGCGTAGATCGCCGCGTAACGATTGAAACGGCGAGTGCCGCATCCGTATGCGCAATGGTCAGGCAAGGTTTAGGGTTGGCTATCGTAAATCCTCTGACAGCGATGGAAGAGGCGGGACGCGGTCTTCATTTACGGCGGTTTTCTGAGTCGATACCGTTTATCGTGAGCCTCGTCAGGCCGGAACACAGGGCGTCCTCGGTACTTGTCGATGAATTCGAGGCCATCTTGCACAACCATTCTTTAACGCTGTCCACACATTTAAAGAGAGCGCTAAAACAAAAAGCTTAAACGGCTCCGCGCAGATCTATTCACCAACATCAAGCCTTAATCCCCGGTTTTAATCCCTGATATCGCGCAAGGGCGAAGTCTTCAGCAACCCGAAAGTCAGCAAGCTGCCGCCCGCCGCGATAGCAATCAGTCCGCTGCGCACGCCCAGATGCTCGGCAATCCAGCCGGCCGACAAAGCCCCCAGCGGCGCCGCCGCAACCGTCATGAAACGCATGGTCGACACCATGCGGCCGTGATAAGCGTCCGGCGTCAGTTTCAGCCGCAGCGCCAGGTAAGGCATGAAATACAGCATGGTGCTGCAATCGAATATGAACACCACCACGCCATAAGCCAGGGCGCTCAAGAGTGGCGAGCCAAGCAGATTGGCCGGAATCATCGCCAGCAACAGCCACGCCGCGCCGGTGCCGCCGAGGCCGATCAGGATCGTGCGGCCGCTGCCGAATTTTCTGGAGAGCGGCTTGAGCAGCATGGAGCTGGCCAGCACGCCCAAACCACCCAAGGTTTGCGCCGCGCCCAACACGCCCGGCGACATGCCTAGCTGATGGTTGGCGAACAGGATTTGCAAGGCCAGGTAGCCGTTGAACAATACCTGCCACAAGGCAGTGCCCCACGCCAGCGCCCACAGCACTTCGTGATTTCTGACCATCTTGATGCCGTCCAGCATCTCACGGAAGGGATGGCGATCGGACGGCGCCGGATAAGTATCCCGCTTACGCAGATAACGCAAATTCCACCACGACGCCATGAAACCGACCGCATTGACCAGCACCGCCACCGGCGCCGTCAGCAACTGCACCAGCATGCCGGCGATGCCGGGGCCGACCAGCCGCGCCATCGAATCGGTGGCGGCAAACTTGCTTTGCGCATCGAGTAAATGCTCGCGCCCGACCAGCTGCGCCAAGAAAACCTGGGCAGCGCTGCCGCCGATCACAAAGCCTATGCCCATCAGGAAGCCAACGGCGTACAGCACATGCATGGTCAGCAAACCCAGCCAGTAGCTCAGCGGGATTATCAGCAACACGACGCCAAACAGGAACTCCGACCACAACAGCACCGGATACTTGTTGCGCCGGTCCAGCCAGACGCCGGCCGGCAGGGAAAACAGCGCGAACGGCAAGGTCTGCAAGGCGATCAGGGTGCCCATCTGGGCCGGGGTCGCTTGCAATAGCAAGACGGCAGTAAGCGGTATCGCCAGGCTGCTGATCTGTTCGCCAAAGCTGGCAATGCAGGTGGTCAGCCAGAAGCGGCGGAAGTCGTGCTGGCGCAGCATCGGATCGGCCGACAATTTGCGCGTGAAAAATAGACGGAATGCAGTAGTAAAAATGATGGCAACTCTTTGAAAGCGGCAAGACTGGGTAAGTAAGCGCGGCGCGAACAGTTCCGGATAGGAACATTGACCAAATGATAGCAGTAATGCTGCTAGAATTTATCTGCCGCCGCAAATTAAATATGCGCTGTCGCCATAGCTAAAATGCGGCTTATGAAACTTCCTGGAATTAACTTTTTGCAGACCCGCCTGGTTGCAACAAAAGCATCATTGAAGATTATTTTTTCGGCCCTCAAGCAATTTGAGACGACTGGTCATATAATGGCGGAATGAATAAAATTCACATCCTCAGCGACACCCGCGCAACCCTGCTCGAAACCGGGCTCAAGCTATTCGCGGAGCAAGGCTACAACGGTACCGGCATCAAGGAAATCGTCGATGCCGCCGGCGTGCCCAAGGGTTCGTTTTACAACTACTTCAAGAGCAAGGAAGATTTCGGCGCGGAGGTCATCTCGCACTACGCCGCCGGTTTCGCGGAAAAATGGTCGGCTTGTTTAGGCGAAGGACCGCAGCAGCCGTTGGCCGCGTTGCAATACAGCTACGAACGGATCATCAGTTACCACGAACAATGCACAGTCAAATCCGGCTGCCTGCTGGGTAATTTCGCGGCAGAGATGTCGGAATCCAGCGAACTCTGCCGCCTTACGCTGCAACAAGTGGTCAACGGCTGGCATAAACGTTTCAGCGGCTATTTGCGCAAAGCCCAGGCCGACGGCTCGGTGCGTACCGACCTGAGCGCGGAGCAGTTGACCGATTTCTTCTGGAACGCATGGGAAGGCGCTTTGCTGCGCATGAAAATCGAGCGCTCGACGGCGCCGGTGCGCGCCTGCGTCAATTTGATGTTCAACCATTTTTTTCTGCCGTAATGCTTATTCGCCGCCGTGCGCCATCAGATTTTATGTTGCCGGCGGCGCAACCAGAAGCACATTTTTTAAACAATAACTCAAGACGACCGGTCATTTATTAACCTGTTTTGCCGTTTTTATCAGTAGCGAATATCAGCAACAAGTATCAGCAGCAAGTCAAACCACCACTCGCTTAACCGCGATTTATCCACAAAGGAATGCATATGAGCCGCAACCAAGAACCTCGCACCGAAGACAGCCTGTTCCAACCAGTCCGCATCGGCGACATCGAATTGTCCAACCGGATCGTGATGGCGCCCTTGACCCGCAATCGCGCCGGCGAAGGCAACGTCCCTAATGAGCTGAACCTGAAATATTACGCCCAGCGTGCAACAGCCGGTCTGATCGTTACCGAAGCGACCCAGGTGTCCGCCCAGGCCCAGGGCTATGCCAATACACCTGGCCTGCATACGCCGGAGCAAGTCGCCGCCTGGAAGAAAATCACCGATGTCGTGCATGAAAAAGGCGGCCGCATCGTGGTGCAAATCTGGCATACCGGCCGCATGTCGCACGTATCGTTCCAGCCGGACCGTAAAGCGCCGGTAGCGCCGTCGGCGATCCGCGCCGAAGCTAAGACCTTTGTGGTCGGCGAAGGTTTTGTCGACACTTCGGTGCCGCGCGAACTGGCGTTGGCCGATATTCCTGGCGTGGTCGACGATTTCCGCCAGACTGCGAGACGCGCCCTGGAAGCCGGTTTTGACGGCATTGAAATCCACGGCGCGCACGGTTATCTGCTCGACAGTTTCCTGCGCGAGGGCGCCAACCATCGCAGCGACAACTACGGCGGCAGCATAGAAAACCGCGCCCGGCTGCTGCTGGAAGTGGTGGCTGCGACCGCCGCTGAAATCGGCGGCGGCCGGGTCGGCGTGCGCCTGTCGCCGGTATCGCCGGTCAACGATTCGAGGGAAAGCCAGCCGCAGCCGCTGTTCAACTACGTGGTGGAGCAGCTCAACCAGTTCGGCCTGGCCTATCTGCACGTGGTCGAAGGCCACACCGGCGGCCCGCGCGATAACGCACCGTTCGATTACGAAGCACTGCATCAGCGCTTTGACGGCGCCTGGCTGGTGAACAACGGCTACGACCGTATCATGGCGCGCGAGGCCATCGCCAGCGGCCATGCCGATCTGGTCTCTTTCGGCCGCGCCTTCATCACCAACCCGGATCTGGTCTATCGCTTGCAGCACAACCTGCCGCTGAATACGCCGTTTGAAGATGCGCCGCTGTATGGCGGTGTCGGCGAACATGGTTATACCGATTATCCGGCGCTGAACCAAGCCGAAGCGTAATCACGCAACCGCTGCGGCGCGGCTAAACGCCGCGCTGCCAGCGATTCACAAGGAAGCAATCCATATGCCATATGTAAACATCCAGATCACCAAGGGCGCCAGCCGGGAACAAAAGGCGCAGCTAGTCAAGGATGTCACCGACTCGCTGGTGCGCGTGCTCGGCAAAAAGCCGGAGCACACGCATATCGTGATTCAAGAGATCAATGAGGAAGATTGGGGTTTTGCTGGTTTGTTGACCGACGATTGGAAGAAGCTGGGCAACTGATTTCAGGAAAATCGGCGCTAGCGAGAAGCGGATCTGCCGCTCAGACTCGCTTCTCGCTCCGGCTTGCCGCCGGCCATCATGCCGCGCGCCCGCACTCCCAACACACTGTTAACAGGCCCTAATGTGGCGCAGGTTTTTCGCTCCCATACGTGATCGCGAGATATTCCCCAATTTGCTTGACCTGATCATCGCTCAGGGGCGCACCGTACGCGTGCTGCATTTTCGCTACTTCCGCCGTCCATTGCGTCAGGCTCATCTTGCCGGGCTGCTGGTTGATGTAGTCTACAGAATGGCAGATCGCGCACATCTGCGTGGCAATCACGTACCCCGGATGCGTGGAAGGCTTGAGCTGCGCCGTTTCTTGCGGCAACGTGATACTCACAGGCGCTGCCGATGCGCCAGCCAACATCCCTGCGGCGCTAAACAGCATGCCAGCAACCGTCGTTTTTACGTATTTCATGGCGGTCTCCTAAGCGACGCTGATTTTCGTGGTTTCGATCACATTGCGCGCATAGCCCGCCGGATTCCAGGTCGCCTCCAGCGGTTGGATTTCGCCGCTCTGCGCGGTCGCCCTCACCATCAGCTGCAACTCGCCCTTGCGCGACGGCGTCATGCCGAAGCGCCATTCGCGGAAAGAATATTTGCCGAGATCCCTGCCCAGCGCCGCGCTCTTCCAGATCTGGCCGCCGTCTTCCGAAATATCCACGGCCTTGATGCCGCTGCCGCCATCGAATGCGATGCCCTTGAGCTCCACCCGACGCCCAGCCTGCACTACCGAGCCGTCATGCAGGCTGGTAATAAATGAACGCGTCTTCAAGCGTGAAATCGGCCGTGTTTTACCCGGCGCCGTACCCGCTGCCACGCACATGCAGTCATTGTCGGGAACCCGATATGCGGTCGCCATGAAAAAGCCGTCATAAACATGATCCAGCACCTCGATCTGGCTCAGATGCTTGACCCAATATGTGCCGAAATAACCGGGCACGATCAATTTGATCGGATAGCCGTTCAAGAAAGGAATATCGGTTCCGTTCATGGACCAGGCGATGATTGGCTCGCCACTGAGGGCGTGATCGATATCGAGCGCCTTGATGAATTCCGGCGTGCTCGGCAACACTGGCTGGTCCAGGCCCTTGAAGCTCACCTGTTTGGCGTCAGCCAGTATGCCTGCATGTTCCAGCACGGCCTTCAACGGCACCCCAATCCAGCGAGCGTTTCCCATCGAGCCGTTGCCGAGCTGCGCGCCGAATACGCGCGGCGTCGAAAAAGCGCGGCTGTTGCCGGAACACTGATTGATCGCCACCACTTCGACCGCCGGCGCAATCGACTTGAGTTCGGCCAGCGACAGCGACAGTTCGCGCTTAACCCGGCCGCTGATCATTAAGCGATAGGACTCGGCGTCAATCGAGGTCGGAATATTGGCCAGGTGGTAGCGCACGAAAAATGCGTCGTTCGCGGTAATCGGTCCTTCGTTGAATACGCTGAAAGGCGTTTCAAGATGCGGCGGCCGCGTCGTGATTCGCATCAGCGGCCGTTTTTGCGGATAGGCGATCAGGTCACGCTCGCCGTTTTCCACCGGTATGCTAACGGTGGCAGCCGCTACGCCACGCAGCGGCGCAAGCGCCAGCGAGCTTGCAGCAAGCCCGGCATGCTGCAAAAATTTACGACGACTGGATATGATATTGCCTTCATCGTATTTCATGGTGATCTCCTGTGATACCGACATTGTTCTCATTGCGAGGGCTGACATGCCATCGGAAATTACGGCGGCGCACCCGGCCCAACTCGTTTTTCATCATGTAGCATGAGTGGCAATAACTTTAGTACGATAGCGCCTAGCGGTAAAGCGAATTGCAAAGCTAACATCTACCTGCGCAATAGGTAGATCGGATCAAAAAAATAATTCTGGAGAAAAAAATGCCCTCATCACATGCCGGCTTCCATTGGGACGATCCGCTCTTGCTGGAACAGCAACTCAGCGGCGAAGAGCGCATGGTGCGCGACAGCGCCGCCGCTTACGCCCGTGACAAACTGGCGCCGCGGGTGCTGATGTCGTTCCGTAATGAACAAACCGATGTCGAGATTTTCCGCGAAATGGGTGCGCTCGGCATGCTCGGCGCCACCATCCCGGAAGAGTACGGCGGCGCAGGCCTGAATTACGTCAGCTACGGCTTGATCGCGCGCGAAATCGAACGCATCGATTCCGGTTACCGCTCCATGGTGAGCGTGCAAAGCTCGCTGGTGATGCTGCCGATTTCCGAATTCGGCAATCCAGCCACCAGGCAAAAATACTTGCCGAAACTGGCCAGCGGCGAATTGATCGGCTGCTTCGGTTTGACCGAACCGAATCACGGTTCCGATCCCGGCGGCATGGAAACCCGGGCGCGCAAGGTCGATGGCGGCTATGCGATTTCCGGCGCCAAGATGTGGATCACCAACAGTCCGATCGCCGATGTGTTCGTGGTCTGGGCCAAGGACGATGACGGCGCCATCCGCGGCTTCGTGCTTGAAAAAGGCTGGCAAGGTTTGTCGGCCCCGGTGATTCACGGCAAAGTCGGCTTGCGCACCTCGATCACCGGCGAAATCGTGATGGATCAGGTGTTCTGCCCCGAGGAAAACGCCTTCCCCGACGTGCGCGGCTTGAAAGGCCCGTTTACCTGCCTCAATTCGGCGCGCTACGGCATCGCCTGGGGCGCGCTCGGCGCCGCCGAATCGTGCTGGCACACGGCGCGCCAATACACGCTGGACCGCAAGCAGTTCGGTCGGCCGCTGGCCGCCAATCAGCTGGTGCAAGTGAAACTGGTCGACATGCAAACCGAGATCACGCTGGCGCTGCAAGGCTGCCTGCGGCTCGGCCGCATGAAAGACGAAGGCACGGCTGCGGTCGAAATCACCTCCATCATGAAACGCAATTCCTGCGGCAAGGCGCTAGCCATTGCCCGCGTTGCGCGCGACATGTTGGGCGGCAACGGCATTTCCGACGAGTTCGGCGTGATCCGCCATCTGGTCAATCTGGAAGTGGTGAATACCTACGAAGGAACGCATGATGTGCATGCCTTGATTCTAGGCCGGGCGCAAACCGGCATCGCTGCTTTTGCCAATTGAAGCGATGCACAGAACTATATCGCCACGGATATTGGGTATGGCGCGATTTCGATCGGCCGTTTCAACTCGCCGCCTGCATTGCAAATCACTGCTTCACCCCCTATGATCTGATCGTCTTTCCTATATCGTGGCCAGCAGAACTCATCCAGAGGCAAGCAAACATGAAAACCATACTGACGCTATTCACGGCAGCACTACTGACATCCGCAGCGCCCTGCTTCGCTGCAGACCAGCAAGCCGAGCTCATCAGGCAAGCCACCGGTGCGGCCACTACATGGATGACGCTGACCGACGCCGGCAAGTACGGCGAGAGCTGGGAGCGTGCAGGCACATTCTTTAAGACCGGCATCGCAAAAAGCACCTGGGAAACCGGCGTCCGCTCATTGAGAGCGCCGCTTGGCGCGGTCAAGGCGCGCGAACTCAAAAGCACGGAATATGCAACCACTCTGCCCGGTGCGCCCGACGGTGAGTATGTGGTGATCCAATACGAGACGCAATTCGAAAATAAGAAATCGGCGGTTGAAACGGTGACGCCTATGCGCGAAAAGGACGGTAGCTGGAAAGTTTCAGGCTATTTCATTCGCTGATGAAAATCAGAAATGGCAACAACGAGGCGCGGGAAGAATAGACGAGGGAAATGCCAGAAGAAATGCGGATCAACAGCGTCGCGATCTTAGCGGCCTGGTGTAACCCCAGGATCCGAAAGCCACCTTGTGAGGGCCTCGAAATCTCTTAATACAGGGCGCCTTGTGGGCAAATCTGGAACATAACCAGAAATCATTTTCTCAAATATCAGAATAGATCTGCTTGAGCTTTCATTGAACTGTTGTTCAATTTAAAATTCGGTAACGCTATCACCGTTGACAAACCCGGCAACGTCTTCAGTGCAGACAGTGTCACAAGAATGGAATATCATGTCCACTCACAAATTCGTATGTGCCATAGCTGTTTGTTATAGACGTTTGTTATATACATTTTCATAGCCAGTTTTATAGCCGCCTACTACAACTTGATTCGCACGCGAGACAGCACTCTGCATTGATATAAAACCATGATCCGTTTCAGACAAATCGAGGCTTTCCGTTCACTGATGATTTCCGGCACCAGTGTCTCGGCCGCCCGCCGCATGCATGTGACACAGCCGGCAATCAGCCGGTTGATTGCCGATTTAGAGGCAGACCTCGGTTTCCGTCTGTTCAACCGCGCCAAAGGCCGGCTGGAACCAACCAATGCCGGGGTACGTTTTTACAAGGCAGTGGAAGAAAATTTCCTGGGACTGGAGCGGCTGATGCAAGTGGCCGGCAACATTCGCCACGAAGCGCCGGAAGGCCTCTCCATTGCCTGCTTGCCGGTGCTGTCCACCACGTTGCTGCCTGAGGTGCTGCAACGCTTCTTTAAACAGCACCCCGATGTCTCGGTCAAGATCGACAGTTGCACCGTGCCCGAGATCCTGGTCAGCCTGCAAGACCTCAAGGTCGACATGGCGCTGAGCCTGGCGTTTCCGCCGTTCGCCGGCATTGAAGTGGAGCCGCTCATGGAAGCCACCGTGTTGTGTGCGATGCTGGCGGCCCATCCCTTGGCACAAAAGGAAATAATCCTGCCGGAAGATCTTGACGGCGAAAACGTGATCGGCTGGATGCCCAACAGCGCGCAATCCTACGACCGCGAGCTGTCGACCCTGAAATCGGCCGCGATCCGCCCTAACTACACAATCCAGACGCACACCTCGCACACCCGCTACGCCATGGTTGCCAATGGTTTCGGGGTTGCTATCGTGGAGCCGTTTGCGGCCAAGATCTGGCGCCCGCACGGCGTTGTCACCCGGCCCTTCAAAGCCGACATCAATTACAAATACGTACTCGCCTACCCAAGCGGCGGCATCCGTTCAGAGTTGGGCCACGACCTGCGCGAAGCCGCTTTGCATGTGGCAAAAAACTATAGCTTCGGCTTGTAGGGCCGATTAGCTGGCGGGCAGGACGATGGTTGCCACCAGGCCGCCATCCGTATGGTTGTGCAGCCGTAATTCACCGCCATGCGCTTGCACGATATTGCGCGCGATGCCCAAGCCCAATCCCATGCCGCCGGCATTCTGGTCGCGGCCATGCTCCAGCCGGGTGTACGGATCGAACAGGCTATGCAAGGCTTCTTCGGGTACGCCCGGACCATGATCGCGAATCCGGATCTGGATCTCCTTGCCAGAGTCACCTGCTATCGCAGTCACCGCGATCTCGACTTTTTCACCGTAGTGCAAGGCGTTGTCAAACAGGTTGCCGATGGCGCGCTTGAGCGCCAGCGGCTTGGCCATCACGGTTAGTCCCGATTCGCTGAACGCCACCTCGTGCCCTGCCATGCGGGCATCCCGTATCATGCGCAAAATCAGCGCATCGAGCCGCACTTCGGTGCGGTTTTCATGGATATCGCTATCCTTGACCGATTGCAAAGCGCCCTTCACCATCATGTCGAGCTCATCCAGATCTTCATGGAACTCACTGCGCAGCTGCTCATCGTCGAGCAACTCGCTGCGCAGTTTCAAACGCGTGATGGGCGTGCGCAAATCATGCGAGATGGAGACAAACAAACGCTCGCGATCATCCAGATAGCGCTTGATGCGTTCGCGCATGGCCCGGAAAGCGCGGGCGGTCTTGATAAACTCGCGGCTGCCGGTTTCCGGCAATTCAGGCGCGGCCTCGCCTTTGCCGAAGGCTTCGGCGGCGTCCGACAGCGCCGCCAGCGGCCGCGTGGTCCAGCGCACCACCAGAATCGATAAGAGCAGCACGGTGGCCAGCGACAAACCCTGCAACAGCAGGCGTTGCGGCGACAGCGGGTTATCGCTATCGAGAAAATAAGGGTTGGGCATAAGCGCCGCCAGGTATAGCCAGTTGCCGGGTTCGAGCTCGGTCTGGATCACTAGCACCGGCGCCGGATTCGGCTTGATCAGCAGCGTGTGCTGGACCCAGCTGTCCGGTAAATCCGCGACTTGCAAACCTTGCGGCGACACCATCAGATCCTCTGGCCAGGCAAACGCCAGGCGGAATCCGGGTAGAAAAGGCAGATCGGTTTTCAGCGTCGCGCCGATATCGGCCAGCGCCATGTTGGCCAAAGGATTATCGGCAATCTTGTGAATCGTCACCGGGCCGTCGTTGGTATTCACAAAAAACCGGGTGCCGCCCATTTCACGCAATTGCTGGATCAGGATCGGCCGGTAATTTGCCGGCAAGCTCATGAAGAAACGGATCGCGCTGGCCGCGCTGTGCGCCAAGTGCTGGGCCGCTGTCTTGGTTTCGATTTCAGCCTTGCTGCGCAATTGCGCCGACCAGATCAAACCGCCCGCCAGCTGAGTCACCAGCACGCCGAACACCATGACCACCGACAGCCGGCCCAGCAGCGTATGCGGCAACAGCCAGGACAGCAGCTGGTTATACCAGGCCGACCAGCTACGCTCAGGCATGGACTCAGGTCTGCAGTCAGATTTGAGAAACGGCCACATCGGCAGAGAATACATAACCGGCGCCGCGCACCGTTTTGATCAGATGCGGATCTTTGCCGCCATCGTTCAGGCGCAGGCGCAGTTTGCTGATCTGCACATCCAGCGAACGGTCCAGCGGGCCGACGTCGCGGCCGCGGGTTTCTTCACATAGCACGCCGCGATCGAGCACATCGCCCGGGTGTTCGACAAAGTATTTCAGCAATTGATAATCGAGGCCGGTGAGCGCCACCAGTTGACCGTCCGGATCGCTCAGGGTGCGCTCTACCGTATCCAGCGTGAAACCGACAAAGCGGTAGTAGCGCGGCGCTACCGCGCTGTCTATGCCGCTGCGGCGATGGATGGCTTTGATGCGCGCCAGCAGTTCACGCGGGCTGTAGGGCTTGGCGATATAGTCGTCGGCGCCAAGCTCAAGGCCGACCACGCGGTCGGTCTCGTCGGAACTGGCGGTGAGCATGATGATCGGCACGTTGGAACGGCGGCGCACCGTTTTGCACAAGGCAAAGCCATCTGTATCCGGCAGCATCACGTCCAGGATCACCAACGACAACTCGTCCGCGTAGCGTTGAAATTCCGCCAGAAACGCTTCGCCGTTATGCGCCAGGCGCACTTCATATTGATTCTTTTCCAGATAAGCTTTTAAGAGAGTCCTGGTTTTCTGGTCGTCATCGACGATCAATATCTTGCGCATTATTCCTGCTTTCCTGTTTTCGACAAGGACCGGGCAATGCTCACCAGCCTGCGCTGGATATCGCTCTCGCTCATCTTGTCATCCACAAAATAACGATGTACTTCGGCCACGATGGCGTCTTTCGCGGTTTCGTCGGCGGCCATCCGATGCACCAGGCTTGGCGCTTGAAATGCACTGCCTTTGCTGAACGCGCTCCATGAGGAACGCGCGCAACTATCCATTTTCGATAATGCCGGAGAGCGCCACACCGAGATCGCACCCTTGGCCTGATTGTAAGCGCTTTGCACGGGCTGCGACATGATCAGCTGCGCCAGCTTTTCCTGCGCCGTCTGATGTGAATAGTCGCCGGCGAACATGGCCAGAGTGTCGACGCTGTACAAATGATAGTCGGCGGTGCCAGGCACTGCGACACAAGAAAATTCCTGGTCGGTAGTCAAACCCCAGGCCAGCAACTCGCCCTTGGCCCAATCGCCCATCACGAACATGGCGGCGTCGCCATCGGCCAGTTGACGCGTCATTTCCGGCCACGGCCGCTCCCTGACCGGCTGCGCCATCCACGCCTTGAGCGTCCGCAAGCGTTGCAAGGCATGCGTCATGCGGGTATCGCCGAATGCGCCCGGGTTCAAATCGACAAACAAAGAACGGTAATAAGCCGGGCCGCTTTCGGCCAGCACCAGCGTTTCAAACAAGGTGGCGACTTGCCACGCTTCGCTGCTTTGCGCCAGCGGCGTGACGCCGGCATGTTTGAGTTTCTCTGCCACGCGCTCGAATTCGGCCCAGGTCTTGGGCGCCGTCAAACCGAGCCGGTCGAAGATCTTTTTGTTATAGAACAGATTATTGATGCGATGGATGCCCAGCGGCGCCGCCACCACATGGCCGCGGTTATGCACCAGCGACCACACCGTGGGAAACAGCAGTTTTTGCCAGCCGCCCGGGGTGGCGACATCGTCCAGCTCCAGCAGCAGACCGAGATCGGCCCACTCGCCGAATACGATTCCATTCAGCTGGGTGGCCTCGGGCGCTTTGCCGGCCAACACCATGCTCTTGAGCACCTTGCTGGCGCCCAGACCGGCGCCGCCGGGAATCGCCGCATCGCGCCATTGGATATTTTCTTCGGCAAGTTTACTGGCCAGCACATCGACCGCCTTGCGCTCGCCGGCCGAGGTCCACCAGTGCACCACTTGCAAGGCTGCGGCAGGCTGATTTGGATTTGGAGCCGACGCCACAGTGGCGGCGCCGGCGATGCCAATCGCGTATTTCAATAGGCAGCCAAGTGCGAATAGTACGATCCAACTACGCGATCCTGTCAGCCAGGCTTGCGTGCCTCCCCTGTTATTCACGTGTCGCTTATCAATCATCGTGCGCCTTGTTGATATTTTTATAAACACTTGTTCCGTCTCCCACATCGCGTGTGACTATAGCGCAAGTCCGGTATGCGACGTTAGCAACGTTAGCGCTCTTCTCGTTTTGTAAAGAAACGTAAATATTCGTAATTTTATCTATACTGACTGAGGCTGCACGTCGTCGTGCAATCACCATTTTTGCCCAGTGACACTGGTAATTATTTATTGGCCGCACTGTAAAGATATGTAATCAGCAAAAATCAAAAAACTCACATTTTTCCAATAAAATCAAAACCTTAAGCAAATCGCACAGACGTTTTACAAGGAAGATGGCAACACAATTTTTATGGTGCTAATGTCTGTGCGCGGCGGTTTGATAGGCATCAAGCTCTACAGAGAGCCGCGCTGGTCCGATAAAAAAATCAAGCAACAAAAACCCAACAGGAGACTTTGATGCAAACCATCAACCGAATTCGCACCATCCGCAATGCCGTACTGATCGCCCTGGCGACCTTCGGCACGGCGCAAGCCGGCACGCTGACCATTGAAAGCTGGCGGGTCGATGACAAGACCTTATGGGAAACCGTGCTGATTCCGGCCTTCCAGAAAAAGAATCCGGGGATTGAAGTCAAATTCGCCCCTACCGCTCCTACCGAATACGACTCCAGCCTGACCGCGCGCCTGGCCGGCGGCACCGCTGGCGACCTGATCGCCTGCCGTCCTTTCGATGTTTCGCTGTCTTTGTACAAGAAGGGCAATCTGGAAAAACTGGATGGCAAACCAGGCATGGAACACTTCCCTGCTTCCGCCAAGACCGCTTGGCAGACCGATGACGGCAAGGACACTTTCTGCATGCCGATCGCATCGGTGATGCACGGCTTCCTGTACAACCAGAAAATCTTCAAAGAACTGAACCTGCAACCGCCAAAAACCGAAGCGGAATTCTTCAAGGTGCTGGACACCGTCAAGAGCAGCGGCAAATACACGCCGCTGGCGCTGGGCACCGCAGACCAATGGGAATCCAGCCAGGTGGTGTTTACCGGCATCGGACCGAACTACTGGAAGGGTGAAGAAGGCCGCAAAGCGCTGATCGCCGGCAAGGAGAAATTCACCGACCCGAACTTCGTCAACGCCTTTGAATACGAGGCAAAACTGGGCAAATACCTGTCCAAGGGCGCCAGCTCGCAAACCTACGGCGACAGCCAGAACCAGTTCGCTCTCGGCAAGGCAGCGATCTATCCGACCGGCTCCTGGGATATCGCCTATTTCAACACCAACGCCAAATTCGAAATGGGCGCCTTCCCGCCGCCAGTGCCGAAAGCCGGCGACAAATGCTATATCTCCGATCACAACGACATCGGCATGGGCGTCAACAAGAAATCCAAGAACAAGGAAGACGCATACAAGTTCCTGGCCTGGCTCGGCTCGCAGGAATTTGCCGACATCTACACCAATAAAGTCACCGGCTTCTTCTCGCTGTCGGATCACTTGATCTCGGTCAAGGACCCGGTTGCCAAGCAGATGATCGACTGGCGCAAATCCTGCTCATCGACGATTCGCCTCAACGCGCAAATCCTCAACCGCGGCGAGCCGAGCATGGAGAACCAGTTGTGGAACGTGAACGCCCAGGTGCTCAACGGCAAACTGGCGCCGAAGGAAGCTGCGGCGCAAATCCAGACTGGTTTTGCCAAGTGGTACAAACCGCAACAATAAATAGCACAAGTAGCACATTAAACACTGCTGTCAGCCAGGCGGGGAAGAGTTTAAGATTGACTCTGCCCCCGTGCATCAGGCAAGCCTGGCAAACACCGTAGCAGCCAAGGCTTGCCACTCACTGGGCAAGCCCGTGGCCAGCGGCACTGAAGTCAAAACATAAGCCGCTGTCACGTTCGTCTTCCATGGTCCGCGGCGGGGCCAGGATGAACAGCACGATCTCCCCGTGCCTTCCATCCTGCCCGCGGCAACCTCGCATTCTATGCAATCACCGAAAACACGAATGAATCTTCAAAAAAAGACATTCCCCTGGCACATCGTGATATTCCTGGCGCCGGCGGTCATCATCTATTCCATGTTCAGCGCGCTGCCTTTGCTGGATACCCTGCGCCTGGGCTTTTATACCAGCAACGACGCCGGCGTCCACAGCTTCGTCGGCCTCGCCAACTACCACACCATCCTGTTCGATTCGGACTGGTCCAAGGCTTTCTGGAACGCCATGTTGAATAACGTGAAATTTTTCGCGATTCACATGCTGCTGCAAAATCCGATCGGCCTGCTGCTCGCCACCCTGTTCAGCCTCAAGGGCCTGCGCGGCGCACGCACCTACCGCACCCTGATTTTCCTGCCGACCCTGCTGTCGGTGGTGATCATCGGCTTTATCTGGCAACTGATCCTGTCGCCGCTGTGGGGCGTCGGCGAGGGCTTGATGACGCATGTCGGCCTGGGCGACTATTTTGCGCCATGGCTGGGGCAGGAAAGCACCGCGCTGCTGACGCTGGGCCTGATATCGGTCTGGCAATATGTCGGCATTCCGATGATGCTGATCTATGCCGCCCTGCTGGCGGTGCCGGAAGAAGTGCTGGAAGCGGCGTATGCCGAAGGCGCCAGTTCGTTCCGGATTTTCTGGCAGATCAAGCTGCCGCTGATTCTGCCGACGCTGGGTCTGGTGACGATCCTGACCTTTGTCGCCAACTTCAACGCCTTCGACCTGATCTATTCGGTCAAGGGCGCACTGGCCGGCCCTAATTACACCACCGACATCCTGGGCACTTTTTTCTATCGCACCTTCTTCGGCTACCAGGCGCAGATCGGCAGCCCGACCATGGGCGCAGCGGTAGCCACCCTGATGTTCCTGGTGATTCTGCTCGGCGTCGCCAGCTATTTCTATTTCGTGCAGCGCAAGCTGACACGCTACGAACTGTAACGAGGACAGCCATGACATCCATTTCCTCGCTCTCTTCGGCCGCGGCTTCCACCTCGGCGCCGCTGGTGCGCCCTAGCCGGCTTGCCAATCTTGGCCGCATCTGGGTGCACGTCGTGCTGTGCGCCTATGCCGTAATTGCGCTGTTTCCGATCGCCCTGATCCTGATCAATTCGATCAAATCGCGCGATGCGATTTTCGACAATCCGCTGGCGTTTCCAACGCCTGACTCGTTCTCGCTGATCGGCTTTGAAAAGGTCTTGCACAACACCAATTTCATGCTGTACTTCGGCAACAGCCTGCTAGTCACGCTTGGCTCCTTGCTATTGATCGTGCTGTTCGGCGCCATGGCCGGCTGGGCCTTGTCGGAATACAAATTCCGCGGCAACCGCCTGATGGCGCTGTACCTGGCGCTGGGCATCATGATTCCGATCCGGCTTGGCACCGTCTCCATCCTGCAACTGGTGGTCAGCCTGGATCTGATCAACACCCGCAGCGCACTGATCCTGGTGTACACCGCGCAAGGCTTGCCGCTGGCGGTGATGATCCTGTCCGAATTCATCCGCCAGATTCCCAAGGAATTGAAAGATGCGGCGCGCTGCGACGGCGTCGGCGAATTCAAGATCTTCTTCCAGATCATCCTGCCGCTGATCCGCCCGGCGATTGCCACGGTGGCCGTTTTCACCATGATCCCGGCCTGGAACGATTTGTGGTTCCCGCTGATCCTGGCGCCCTCGGATGAAACCAAGACCGTCACCCTCGGCGTGCAGCAATTCATCGGCCAGTATGTGACCGACTGGAATTCGGTATTGGCGGCGCTGTCGCTGGCGGTGATTCCGATCCTGATCATGTACGTCATATTCTCCCGGCAATTGATCCGCGGCCTGACTTCCGGCGCGGTTAAGTAAAAATGCGTAAAAATCAAGTAAAACAGCGAGACATACCATGGCAAACGTAAGCGTTAAGCAATGCACCAAGTCGTACGACGGCAAGCAGAACGTGCTGGCCGATCTGAATCTGGAAATCAAGGATGGCGAATTCGTGGTGCTGGTCGGCCCCTCCGGCTGCGGTAAATCGACTCTGCTGCGCATGTTGTGCGGCCTGGAATCGATCACCAGCGGCGAGCTGTCGATCGGCGACCAGGTAGTCAACCATTTGCCGCCGGCTGAACGCGGCATTGCGATGGTGTTCCAGAGCTATGCCCTGTATCCGCACATGACCGTGTACAAGAACATGGCCTTCGGCCTGAAGATCGCCGGCGCCGACAAGGCCGCGATCGACCAGCGCATCCGCCACGCCGCCGGCATCTTGAAAATCGATCACCTGCTGGACCGCTTGCCGCGCGAGCTGTCCGGCGGCCAGCGCCAGCGTGTCGCCATCGGCCGCGCCATCGTGCGCAAGCCGAAACTGTTCCTGTTTGACGAGCCGCTATCCAACCTGGACGCCGCATTGCGGGTCCAGACCCGGCTCGAAATCGCCAAACTGCATAAACAGCTGGAAGCCACCATCGTCTACGTCACCCACGACCAGGTCGAAGCCATGACCCTGGGCGACAAGATCGTGGTGATGAACGACGGTTATATCCAGCAAGCCGGCTCGCCGCTGGAGCTGTATCAACGTCCGCAAAACCTGTTCGTGGCGACTTTCATCGGCTCGCCGAAAATGAACCTGTTCAAGGGCGCGATAGCAGCAGTCGAAGCTAACCACCTCAAAATCAAGCTCAGCAGCGGCCAGGAAATCCGCGCCGACGTTGCCGCCGGCAGCGCCACGGCCGGCGACGCCGTGACAGTCGGGCTGCGGCCTGAACATATTCTGGAAAACGCGCATAGTGGAGAGGTATTCAGCGGCAAGGTCAGCATCGTCGAGCATCTGGGCGAAGCCAACTTTATCTACGTCACGCTGCAGGATGGCCAGGATCTGCTGGTGCGCGGCGACGGCAATAATCCGGTGCATATCGGCGATAGCGTCACCCTGTCGGCGCCCAGCAACGCTTTCCACGTGTTCGACGCCAAAGGACTGGCGCTGGCAAGGCTGAAACCGGGAAATATGATTTCATCCAAACAATATAATTAGATACACTATGCGCCTTGAAAAAGGCGTGGGAGTTGAGTTGAAAACAGCGTATGAGTATCTGATCGGCGTCGACGGCGGCGGCACTAAAACCCACATCCGGGTCGAGCGCCCGGATGGCAGCCATGTCGCCGACGGCAGCAGCGGACCGTCGGCGCTGATGCATGGCACCAGCAAGGCCTGGTGCGCTATCGTCACGGCGCTCGACAATGCATTCCAGACCGCCGGCATCAACCGCCCGCCGTATCAGGCGATTGCCGCCGGCTGCGGCTTGTCCGGCATCAACAACCCGCTATGGGCGGCGCAATTTACCGAGCAGAACCCAGGCTTCGGCGCCCTGGCGATCGGCACCGACGCCTTCACCACCTTGCTCGGCGCCCATCTGGGCCAGGCCGGCGTCGTGGTGGCGATCGGCACCGGCAGCGTCGGCGAAGTCTTGCGCAGCGACGGCAGCCGCAGCGAGGTTGGCGGCTGGGGCTTCATGACCGGCGACGAAGCCAGCGGCGGCTGGATCGGCTTGCGCGCCGCCAACCATGTGGAACGGGTGCTCGATGGCCGTCTCGCGGCAGGGCCGCTGGCCAGCGCCATCGTCCGTTTCTGCGGCGGCGGCGACAGCTTCAGCGCCAGCCAAAACCGTGAGCGCGTGCTGGCCTGGGTCACCAGCGCCAATCAAAGCATCTTTGCGCAACTGGCGCCGCTGGTAGTGGCGCACGCCGGGCAGGACGAGGCGGCGCTTGCCATCTTGCGCAAGGCCGGCCAGGAAATCGCCCAGATCGCCGGCGCGCTCGATCCTTCGCAACAATTACCGATCGCTCTGTGCGGCGGCCTGGCCGGCCCGTTGCAAGCCTATTTGCCGGAACCGTTAAAATCACGCGCGATTGCGCCGCGCGCCGACGCCGCAATCGGCGCACTGCTGCTGCTGCGCCGGCAGCTCGCGGCAGAGCCTGCAGGAGCCCACCATGAGCAGCAGCATGAGTAATAACATGAGTAACAGCACAACCCAATTGCATGGCAATGTATTGACTAGCGACGGCTGGATCGTCGGCAGTATCAACTTCAGCGACATGATCACCGATATCAGCGGCGAGGCAAGGGAACAGGCGCCAGACACCGGCGATTATATTTTGCCCGGCTTCATCGATTTGCACGTCCACGGCGGCGGCGGCAAGGACATCATGGAAGCCGGCGATGCGGTGCATGTGGTCTCGCGCCTGCACGCACAGCACGGCACTACCAGCATGCTGGCCACCACCATGACCGCGCCGGCGGAAGAACTGGAAGCGGCGCTGAGCGCCATCGGCCGTGCTTGCCGCGGCCGCCGCGCAGGCGGTGCGCGAGTGCTGGGAGCACATCTGGAAGGCCCGTATATCAATCCCGGCAAGCTCGGTGCGCAACCGGATTTTGCGATTGCCGCGACCCTGGAACAAGTCGACTGGCTGCGCAGTTTTGCGCCATTGAAACTGATCACCATCGCACCGGAAATCAATGGCCACATGGCGCTGGTGAAAACCTTGTCGCAACTCGGCATGCGGGTTCAGATCGGCCATACCCTCGGCACTTATGAAGATGGCGTGGCGGCCCTGAAAAACGGCGCAGCCGGATTTACTCACCTGTTCAACGCCATGAGTTCATTTCATCACCGCCAGCCGGGCATGGCCGGCGCCGCCCTGGCCCATGCCGAATATGCCGAACTGATTCCGGATCTGCTGCATGTCCATCCGGGCGCCATCAAGACCGCGCTGCGTGCGATCCCGCGCCTGTATTGCGTTACCGATTCCACCGCCGCCTCCGGCATGCCGGACGGCGAATACATGCTGGGCCGCCAGGTGGTGCATAAATGCCTGGGCGGCGTGCGCCTGGGCGACGGCACCCTGGCCGGCAGCACCCTGACCATGGATCAAGCCTTGCGCAACCTGGTGTCGCTGGGACTGGACCTGGCCGAAGCATCGCTGCGCGTCTCCACTTATCCCGCCGACTATCTCGGCATGCAAGAGCGCGGCCGCCTCAAGGCAGGCTGTTTCGCCGACATTCTGGTGCTGGATCGCCAGCTCAAACTCAAAGCCGTCTATGTAGAAGGAGAAAGAATTGACCTCGTTGATGCTTAAAGAGGCCCGCTCGGCAGCAGAATATATCGCCTTGCAGCTCAGCCAGGAGCGCGACCGTTACGCAGAACTGGGGCAACGCCTGCGGGCCACGCCACCGTCGACCATTCTGACGGTGGCGCGCGGCAGTTCCGACCATGCCGCCAATTATTGCGCCTATCTGATCATGGCGCGCCTGGGCCGCATCGTCGCCTCGCTGCCGCTATCGCTGGTAACGCTGAACAAAGCCCCCCTGCAGGCACGCGATGCACTCGCCATCGCCATTTCACAGTCGGGCCAAAGCCCTGACGTGATCGAACCTATCCGTTATTTCCGTGACAGCGGCGCCACCACGGTTGCCTTGGTCAACGATGCCGCGTCGCCGCTGGCGGCCAGCGCCGAATGGACTTTGCCCTTGCACGCCGGCGCCGAACTCAGCGTGGCAGCCACCAAGAGCTTCATCGCCAGCCTGGTGGCCGCCGCCAGGCTCACCGCGCACTGGCAAGACGACGCCGCCTTCCTGGCCGCCATCGACGCCTTGCCGCAGGCACTGACAGCGGCTACTCAGCTGGACTGGACGCCCGCCATCGAAGCGCTGGCGCCCTCTTCGCACATCATGGTGGTCGGGCGCGGCATCAGTTTGCCGCTGGCGCTGGAATCGGCGCTGAAATTCAAGGAAACCTCGGCGATCCAGGCCGAAGCCTTCAGCGGCGCTGAAATCAAGCATGGCCCGATGGCCTTGATCGACGAAGGTTATCCGCTGCTGATCTTTGCCACACGCGGACCGACCCAGGCCGGCCTGCTCAAACTAGCAGAGGAAATGCGCGGCCGCGGCGCCAAGGTATTGCTGGCGGCGCCGGACGATGTCAGCGGGCGCGACCTGACGCTGCCGGTTGCCGCCACGCCGGATCTCGATCCCATCGTAGCGATCCAGGCCTTCTATGTGATGGCGGCGCAACTGGCAGTGGCGCGCGGCATGGACCCTGATCAGCCGCGGCATTTGAGCAAAGTGACCAAGACCGAGTAACTCGTTCTATCTTCCGAGTGGATGCAATATCTCGGATAAACTAAGAGGCTTTCGCAACGCTATCGGAAGCCAGATGCAAAATATCCAGCCAGTAGAACTCGCCAAAGCCTATCGCCTGCTCAATCACGGCCCCACTACCATCGTCACCAGCGCCCACGCCGGCGTCAGCAATGTGATGGCGGCGGCGTGGGCGATGCCGCTGGATTTCGAGCCGCCCAAAGTCTTGCTGGTAATCGATAGCAGCACCTTGACCCGCGAACTGGTGGAAGCATCCAGCGAGTTCGCCTTGAATATTCCGACACGGGCGCTGGCTGAAACCACGCTGGCGGTAGGATCGAGTTCGGGACGCGACGGCGATAAATTTTCCGCCCTCGGTATCGCCACATTCCCATCGCAGAAAATTGCCGCGCCGCTGATGTCGGGCTGCCTGGCCTGGCTCGAATGCAAGGTTATTCCAGAGTTGCACACGCAGCAGCACTACGATCTGTTTATCGCCGAGGTAGTCGCCGCCTGGGCCGATGCAGCGGCGTTTTCGGCAGGCCGCTGGCATTTCCCGGCCGACGATCAGCGCTCATTGCATTACCTGTCCGGCGGTGCCTTCTTTGCCACCGGCGAGGCGTTCAATGTCGAATTGAAGCGCTAACGAAGTGCTGGATCGGCATAACATTGCCGGACAAATATTTCCAGACAGATCCGCCTCTATCGACGCGGATTTTTAAGCTTGCCCGAACCTGTTAATGCCTGATTGATATTTGCTTAATCTGACCTAGCATTCAGTTCAGCGTGCGTGTTTACACGCTATAACGCGCTGCTCAAACGATCGTGCAAGAGGAACAGTCAAGACCAAATCGCTGGCGAGGCGGCGCTTCACAGATGATGAAGGAGGATTCCCATGAAATTCATAACGACGTTCTCTTGGAAACCTGACCCGAAGACCCGCGAGGAAGGTATTGCTCGCTTCAAAAAAACCGGCGGACTGCCGCCAGACGGGGTCACCTTGCTGGGGCGCTGGACCAGCGTCGATTTAAGCGGCGGCTTTGATTTGATCGAGAGTGACGATCCCAAGGCCATCGCCGAGTTTGCATTGATGTGGAGCGACCTGATGGAATTGAAGACGGTCCCTGTTCTTGAAGATGAAGCGCTGGGCGCGGTATTGCAGCGCATCGGCAATTAAAGACAGTGTTGGCAGTGTTCAACCTGGCGCAAGCGCCCGTCAACAGGACGGGCGCTT
>NZ_JAGQEG010000057.1 GCF_018305005.1 Collimonas silvisoli | reverse complement strand
CCACCACACGTTTTGGTTTGAACGCATCTCCCAAATTAATTGTTAACAGGCCCTAAAATAGCGGTGCAAATAAAATATAAATATAAATCGTATTACGGCAATGGCGCGATTCTTGCGTGAACGTATACGGAGGAGACAGGCAGTCATGAATTTGCGGCGACTTAAGTATTTTGTGAAAATTGTGGATATCGGTAGCCTGACGCAGGCCGCCGAGATACTCCATATCGCTCAACCGGCTCTCAGTCAGCAATTGGCGGTGCTGGAGGGCGAGTTTCGGCAACAACTTCTGGTGCGGACCAAGCGCGGGGTAACGCCAACCGAGGCGGGGATCACGCTCTACCGCCATGCGCAGATTATTTTGCGCCAGATAGAGCAGGCGCAAAACGATGTCAAACATTCCAGCCAGACGCTTTGCGGAGAAGTCTCGGTCGGACTGGCGCCGGGTACGGCAGCGTCGACGCTATCCTTGCCCTTGCTGCAGACGGTAAGAGCGCGGCATCCCGATATCCTGTTGTACATCAATGAAAACTTTGGCTCCATGCTGAGCGAACTGATCATGAACGGTCGCATGGATATGGCGGTGTTGTACGGCGAGAAATCGTTTCATGGCCTCTCTTATCAGTTGCTGATTAAAGAAGAACTGTTTTTGGTTGCTCCATCCAACATGTATCTGCCGGAAGGGGAAATCGCCTTGGCGGAATTGCACGATGTGGAGTTGTTATTGCCGCGTCCGTACAACTACGTGCGCAAATATGTCAATGAAGCGTTCACGC
This sequence comes from Collimonas silvisoli, assembly GCF_018305005.1. GTDB lineage: Bacteria > Pseudomonadota > Gammaproteobacteria > Burkholderiales > Burkholderiaceae_D > Collimonas > Collimonas silvisoli. Next base: position 37,425 of record NZ_JAGQEG010000057.1, on the reverse strand, counting down.
ACGCGCAAATGAAACCACGGGTGGTGGCCGAGATCGAATCTGCCGCTACGCTTACGGCTGCGCTGGCCGCCAGTCTCGGCGCGACCATTTTGCCGGATTCGGCGGCGCGCGTGATCGCCGGGCCGAGCGGCGCCCGGCTATACCGGATTGTCGATCCGGTCATCGAAATGCCGCTTTCACTGTGTGTTTCAGACCATTTGCCAATGTCCGATCCAGCCAGGGCGGTCAGGGATATCCTGCTTGAACTGGTTGGCGATCTGGCGCGCAACATCGGCTTGCCCACTGCCGCCGAGTTGTAAGAACCTGTTTGCGCACCTGCACGGTCGACAAGGCCGGGAAGCATGCGCCGGCCAGCCCTAGGCCGGCGCCCCCTATCCATAAGGGTTGCCTATTGTGGCAGAGCGAACTCGTCTTGGCCTTAGCTGCCTCGCGGTCATACTATTAAGCCTCTCCCAACGCCGCAGCAAGGAACGCCGTGAACCCATTGCATTGCCGCCCGCATCCGGCGCACTACGCCGGCACCCGGCAGTTCGGCTGCCGGCAGCGCCAATAGAAGGCTGCGCCCGCATCAACCGTGCGGCCACGGCGCTGCGCTGAAGCGCCCCCGCGACAACACCCACCCAAGGATAACCATGACCGCGTACAAAGCCCTCCGCAAGAACCCCTCGGCTGCTCAGGCCGACCCGCAGATCCTTGCCGCACTGCGCGACATCCCTGTGTCCGCACTCAGCGACAACATGCATCGCAACATTGGCAGCGTGGGGCTGCAGCCCTACCAACGCGCTGGCACGCAGACGATGGCCGGCACGGCTGTCACGGCGCGCTCGCGCGGCGGCGACAACCTGACGTTTCTGCGCGCCCTTGAGTTCTGCCGTCCGGGCGACGTGCTGGTGATCGATGCCGGCGGTGACCTCAATAATGCGGTGGTCGGCGGTATTCTGTCGTTCTATACCGCCAGCATAGGGCTCGCCGGCGTGGTGATCGATGGTGCGATCCGCGACGTGGCAGAGATTCGCGCGAGAGATTTTCCGGTGTACGCCCGCGGCGTCACCCACCGCGGCCCGTACAAGGACGGTCCCGGTGAAATCAACGTGCCGGTGTGCGTCGGCGGCATGGTGGTCAACCCCGGCGACATCATCGTCGGTGATCAGGACGGCCTACTGGCCATCCCGCAGGACGGCGTCGGGGAATTGATCGAAAAGGCTCGCGCCGTCCTGGCCACGGAAGCGGAAACCATCCGCGCGATGAAGGAAGGACGCTGGAACCGCGCTTTCATCGATGCGCTGGAAGCGCGCTGCGCCAACTGAGCATCCAACCACGATAGAACCATAAGGCTGCCTTATCCCACCAAAGCCAATCCCTCTTGGCGGGAATTTTCGGTCGCATATATATTGGCGATATGTTCAAGAATATCCCCCAAAAGTCAGACGGATGCTTACTCTGCCGGCAACAACATGATTGGTCGGCCGTGAATAACGTTGATAAGGCTTAGGCCATTAGATGGATCTAAAAAAAATCAAGTCTCTCATCGATCTGGTATCGAATACCCGCCTATCCGAACTGGAGCTTATCGAAAATGAGGAACGGATACGGCTGGAAAAAAGGGGGGCAGGACGGCGCGAGCCAGGCTTCATCGCGGCGTCTGAAGCGCGCTATCTCGACGCTCCGATAGCACCAGTATCTACGCCGGAACCGCTATTGCCGCAAACACCGGCGCCCGCACCTTCGCTCCATCTTCAGAAAGCACCCATGCATGGCGTGCTGCATCTGACGCCGTCGCCCGGTGAGCCGACCTTCGTCAAGGTTGGCGACGACGTGCGGGAGGGGCAAGTGCTGTGCGTGATCGAAGCCATGAAAATGTTTAATACGATTGAAGCCGAGTGTGCAGGAAAAATTTCCGCCATCCTTGCGGAGGCAGGAAAGGAAGTGGAAGTTGGACAAGCATTGTTCCGAATCGAATGACGGCATCGACTGTCTCATGTGCCAACACCTGCGCCAACACCTTAATCCCGATGCCGCCGCCGCAGCCATTGTCACCGTCGCAGCGCGTGCGGCTTTTACCTTTTTCGGAAAATGTCATGTTTGACAAGGTACTCATCGCCAATCGCGGCGAGATCGCGCTGAGAATCCAGCGCGCTTGCCGCCAGTTGGGAATCAAAACGGTCGCCATTCATTCAGAAGCGGACCGGCAAGCCAGATACGTCGAATTGGCGGATCAGGCTCTGTGCGTAGGCCCTGCGCAACCGGGGCTCAGCTATCTGAATCGCTCGGCGATACTTCTTGCGGCAGAAATGAGCGGCGCGCAAGCCATTCATCCGGGCTACGGTTTCTTATCTGAAAACGCCGAGTTTGCCGAATCTGTCGAAGCGGCCGGGCTGACTTTCATCGGCCCGACATCCGCATCCATCCGTACGATGGGTGACAAGGTTGCCGCCAAGCGTGCGATGCGTGAAGCCGGCGTGCCGTGTGTGCCCGGTCCCGACGGCGGCCTGCCCGAAGATGCCGCGGAGATTCTGGAAATCGGCCGCAGCGTCGGCTATCCGGTCATCGTCAAGGCCGCCGGCGGCGGCGGCGGTCGCGGCATGCGCGTTGTCAAAACCGAGCCGGAACTGCTGGACGCGATCTCTGTCACGCGTGAAGAAGCGCGCCGCGCCTTCGGCAAACCCGAGCTGTACATCGAGAAATTCCTTGAGCACCCGCGTCATGTCGAGATCCAGGTTCTATGCGATACCCACGGCAACGCGCTGTGGCTGGGAGCGCGCGACTGCTCGATGCAACGCCGCCACCAGAAAGTGCTGGAAGAAGCGCCTGCGCCCGGCATTCCGGAGGCGCTGATTCGAGAAGTCGGCGAGCGCTGCGTCGCGGCCTGCAAACAAATCAACTATCGCGGTGCGGGAACCTTTGAGTTCCTGTATGAGGATGGCAGTTTCTACTTCATCGAGATGAACACCCGCTTGCAGGTCGAGCATCCGATCACGGAACTGACATCCGGCGTCGACATCGTGCAGGAGCAGATTCGCATCGCGCGCGGCGAGCCTTTGCGCATCGCACAGGCCGATATCGCGGCAGCCGGGCATGCAATCGAATGCCGCATCAATGCCGAGGATCCTTATACCTTCCTGCCCTCGCCAGGCAAGATTGCAAGATGGGACCTGCCGGGAGGCAATGGCGTGCGCGTGGATACACATGTCACGGCCGGATACGCGGTGCCGCCCTATTACGATTCGCTGATCGCCAAAGTCATCGCACATGGGGCCACGCGCGACGAGGCGCTGGCGCGCATGCGGGTCGCCCTGTCGGAAATGCGAGTCGACGGCATCAGCACCAATATTGCTCTGCATCGCGAAATACTGCTGGACCAGCCGTTCTGTCGCGGCGGTGTCGATATTCACCATCTTGAAAGATGGCTGACCCAGCGCAAAGCGACGCAGAAACAACCCGATTCTGATGGGAACTTACCAGGATGACAACCGACAGTTTGAACGAGCCGCTTAAGATCAGCCTGCTCGGCACGACCGCGATGCTGTTCGAGGCGCCGGGCGTTCTTGATCTGCCTAATCAGCGCCGTATCTGGTCGCTGGCACGTCAGGTTGAAACCTGGCCCGGCATTAAAGAGGCCGTACCCGGCATGAGCAATCTGATGCTCATTTTCGCTACGCCGCCGGCGGACATCGCATCGCTCGAAGCGGCAGTGCGAGAAGCCTGGGATGCGGCGCAGGAATTGACAATCGAAGGCAATCTGATCGAGTTGCCGGTCGTCTATGGCGGTGCTCTGGGCCCGCACCTGGGTGACGTGGTTGCCCACACCGGCCTTTCAGCAGACGACGTCGTGCAGATACATAGCGCGCCGTTATATACGGTCTACGCACTCGGCAGCCACCCCGGCTATTGCTATCTGGGCGGCATGGACCCGCGCATTGCGGTTCCGCGCAGAAAGGTGCCGGTCTTGAGTTTGCCGGGCGGCTCGGTGTCGATCGGCGGCGTGCAAACCGGCGTTTCCGCCTCCTGCGGCCCGAGCGGATGGAATACCATCGGCGGCACTTCCATGTCGTTCTTCGACCCCTTTCGCGAAAAGCCTGCTGTATTGGCGCCCGGGGATATGATCCGCTTCCGCGTTGAGAGGGTAGTCAAATGATCGAGCTTCTTTCTTCTTCGGCCCTGAGCACGGTTCAGGATATGGGACGCGACGGCTATTTGCGCTTCGGCGTCGGCACATCCGGCGCGATGGATCGCATTGCGCTGGCAGTGGGCAATATTCTCCTTGGCAATGACGAAAATGCCGCAGGAATTGAAATTCCCATTCTGCCGTTCAAAGTGCGCTTTCTGGAAGATATTGCCTTCGCCCTGACCGGTGCGGATTGCTCGGCGCAGCTTGACGATATGCCCATCCCACCGTGGTGGGCCATGCAGGCGCGCAAGCGACAGGTACTATCCTTGCGCGTTCCCGCCAGCGGCGCGAGAGCTTATCTGACGCTGACCGGCGGCGTGGATGTTCCGGTTGTACTCGGATCTCGCAGCACGCAGTTGCGCGGACAATTCGGCGGATTTCAGGGACGGCCGCTGGAAAAAGGAGATGTCATTCGCGCCATCGGAGCGGCAGCATCGGACGCTGCCGCCACCGCAATACCGCCGTGTGGGTTCGGCGCAGAACCTCCGGACTTTGCGCTGCCGCTAACCGACCATGCATTGGAGGAGAAAGTGATAGCGGTACGCGTACTGCCGGCCGGAGAATACGATCGTTACACGGACGATTCCGTGCGCGCGTTTTGGAGCGCCGACTGGAAAATTACGCCCCAAAGCAATCGCTATGGTTACCGGCTGGAAGGGCCGACGATTTCGCCGACAGGAGCTATCGAGAAGCGTTCGCATGGCATTGTGCCGGGCGTTATCCAGGTTCCGCATAGCGGACAGCCGATCATCCAGTTGCGCGATGCCCAGCCGTCCGGCGGCTACCCCAAGATCGGCACCGTGATCGAGGCGGATTTGTGGCGTCTGGGCCAGGCCAGAATCGGCGAGAAGCTCAGGTTCGTCAAAACGACGTACGAGGATGCGGTGGCGGCGCTTGGCTCGATAGACCATTATCTGGGCCGGGTCCGCAATCTGGCCGGTTTGTATCGCAACTTGAGCCGGTGAGCAGCTAAACCAGAAAATGCGCCAAAAAAAGCGTCAGGAAATGCGCGGAGAAACGAGCAGATGAAAATTGAGAAATTGCGGCAGATCACAGCGTGGCTTGAGGCATCGGACATCAACTATTTCGAGTTCACCAACGCAGGCCAGACGGTGCGCCTGACGCTGGCGAGCAATGGCCGTACCCTGGAACAGGCTGTTGCGCCGGTCGAGGAAAGCCCGGTCAGCCCGTCGCACGCCGGCAGTGGCCGCACGGCGGCCGTTGCCGCATCCGTCGGTATCTTCCTTACCACGCATCCGCTGCGCTCCTTACCGTTTACAAAGGTCGGAGACGAGGTAAAAAAAGGCAATGTTCTCGGCCTGCTCAAGATTGGCCAGATATACGCGCCGGTCAGCGCGCCGCTCGACGGCGTTGTAACCGGGATCCTGATGGAACACGAAACGGCAGTCGATTATGGAACACGCTTGATCGAAATCCTGGCGGCCGGGCAAGACTAAATTGAGGAGTGATGCTATGGATATCGATTTGAATGCAGACCTGGGCGAAGGCTTCGGCCCTTACCGGATGGGTGAAGATGAAGCGCTCTTGGAAATCATTTCCTCCGCTAATGTCGCCTGCGGTTACCATGCCGGTGATCCGGTCATCATGGACCGGACTGTCCGTCTTGCCCTGGCGCGCGGGATCGAAGTCGGCGCGCACGTGGGATTTCCCGATCTGATGGGATTTGGCCGCCGTCAAATGCAGATAGATCCCTCCGAAGTCAGCAAATATGTGCTGTACCAGCTCGGCGCGCTGGCCGGCATTGCCAAGGCCGCAGGCCACCGCGTTACGCATATGAGCTTTCATGGCGCACTCGGGAATATGGCGGCCGCCGATTACCAGCTCGCGGAGCCGCTGGTGCGCGCCGTCGCCGAGTTCGACCCCACGCTCATCATCGGCGTCTCCACGAATACGCAAATCGAACGTGCCGCCGAAAAGATCGGCGTCAGATTCGCCAATACCTTCCTTGCCGACCGTGCGTACGACGACGAGGGTGCGTTGGTTTCACGCAAGATCGCCGGTTCGGTCATCAAGGACCGCGACGCCGTATTGCAACGCGTGAAACAACTTCTCGAAGACGGCAATGTCACGACCATCACGGGAAAAAAACTCAACATCAAGGTGCATTCGATACTGCTGCACGGCGATACGCCCGGCGCGGTTGAACTGGCGCGGACTATCCGCGGCGCGATTCAGGCGGTGAATGGCCGCATCGTGCCGCTGTCGCGGCTGGTCTGAAAATGGCTTAGCCATAAGCACACCTTATCCCTCCAAACCCAATCCGTCTTGGCGGCATTTTCTGGCGCCATATATATTGGTCCATATAGCTGCTAGCCCCACGAGCCAGTAACCGACATTCACGTAAGAGGAAATTTATGCCATTTTCAGACTATAAAACCGCGTTGGTAACCGGTGCTTCGACAGGCATGGGTGCGGCGATCGTGGAGCGCTTTTGCCGTGAAGGACTGGAAGTGCACGCACTGGCCCGCAGCGCCGGTCCGCTCAAGGAACTGGCCGAGCGTACCGGTTGCATTCCGCATGTGCTTGATGTGCGTGATCTCGATGCCATCACCAAACTCACGCAGGAAGTTCAGTTCGATATCCTGGTCAATAACGCGGGCATTTCTACTCCGGGTTCGATTCTCAACGCAAGCGTCAACGACGTCGATTCGCAAGTGGAAGTGAATCTGCAAGCCGTGCTGCATCTGGTGCGTCTGACCATGCCTGGCATGGTCGAGCGTGACCGCGGGCATATCGTCAATATCACTTCGATTGCTGCAATCTATAACTTCAATGGCAACTCCATCTATCACGCGACCAAGGCAGGGGTACATGCTTTGTCTCGTCAGTTACGCGTTGATGCCACCGGCAAACGCGTGCGCGTCACGGAAATCTGCCCGGGCCGCGTAGCAACGGATATCTTTGGCCATGTCAGCGGCAACATCGAGGAGGGCCGGCGCAAATTCATTGACGGCTTCGAACTGCCGCAAGCCTCCGACATTGCCGACGCCATTGCTTTTGCTATTTCCGCGCCGATTGCGGTGAATATCGGCAATATCGAAATCATGCCGACTTTGCAGGTCTGCGGCGGCTTGACGACGATTAAGCCGGAACCGGCCTGATCTGCCCTAATGCGCGTAAATAGACCGGTGAAGTACGACGGCGACAGTATTGTTAACAGTTAAAAATAAGTATAAGCAGGAGACTTACCATGCATCAATCCATATTGGTTACTCGCGCCACTTTTCCCGATATTGTCGAGCGTCTGCGCGGATATTTCGACGTCAGCTATAACGGCGACGACACCATCTGGACCCAGCCGGAACTGATCGAACGCTTGCAAGGCAAGACCGGCGCCGTCACTTGCGGCAACGACCGTATCGACGCCACCTTGCTCGATGCCTGCCCGCAACTGAAAGCGATATGCAATATCGGTGTCGGATACAACAATGTCGATGTCGCGGCTTGCACTGCGCGCAGCGTGCTGCTCACCAATACCCCGGACGTACTGACCGAGACGACTGCCGATTTCGGCTTTGCGCTGATGATGGCAACAGCCCGACGCATCACCGAATCAGAACATTTTTTACGATGCGGCGGCTGGAAGATAACCGGCCGTTTCGACATGTTTGTCGGCCCCGACGTACATGGCACGACATTGGGTATTCTCGGCATGGGCCGGATCGGCCGGGCGATTGCCTGCCGCGGCGCTTTCGGCTTCGGAATGCGCGTGATTTATCACAACCGTTCGCAACTGGCGCCGGCGGTCGAAGCGGAATGCCATGCGCAATATGTGGACAAGGCCACACTATTGCGCGAGGCGGATCACCTGATCATTGTCGTGCCCTACTCGCCCAGTTCGCATCATGCGGTTGGCGCTGCCGAACTGGCCCAGATGAAGCCCACCGCAACTCTGACCAACATCGCACGCGGCGGCGTGGTGGACGACGTTGCCTTGGCGCGGGCATTGCAAAATAAGCAGATAGCCGCGGCTGGCCTGGACGTATTCGAGGGCGAACCGCAGGTCAGTCCCGAACTGCTGGCGGTATCAAATGTGGTTCTGACGCCGCATATCGGCAGTGCCTCGATCAATACCCGCCATGCAATGGGGATGTTGGCGGCGAATAATCTGATTGCCGCACTTGATTGCGGCGAGCAGGCCGGAAAGCCGCTTACCCCAGTCAATCCTGAAGTGCTGACATTGCCTTCCTGGAAATCCAAATCATAAGACGGCATCCCTCTGTCGCGCTTGACGGGGTGGCACGCTGACGGAAGCTTGCCGAGCGCCGGACGCACTCGGCCTGATTAACTGAAGACGCCATTTTTCATCAGGCAATCCGAGCACTACATTGGTGCGAATTGTGTCCTGAACCATGGAAAAGATCACCTGTATGGGGATTTGTTTCCAGACTGAAGGTGTATTTGCACCACCATTTCAGAAACTTATCGTCCCAGATGAAAAGCGTCTTTTCTTATATTTTTTATCCCGCGTATTCTTTCCTGCGTGAACTGATGTATTCAAAGGAATCGCATTTTCAGCCGTTGTTGAATTGAGGGAGAAGGATCATTAACCAGCACATTAATTTCTCGGTGATCTTGCAAGGCCAGTATGCCGGGATTCTTATCAAGGGCATCGAGTTGACGTTCGAGCTGGCGCTGTTTTCCTGGATACTCGCATTCGTGCTGGGAGTGGTGCTTGCGACCATCCGCATGACGAACAATCGCATTGCCAAAGGCTTGGTCTCGGCATTTGTCGCTTATCACCGCAACGTACCCATGCTGGTTCAGATCATGATGTGGTACTTCGCGCTGCCGTCCTTATTGCCGCAAGCAACGCAAATGTGGATCAATCAGTACAACGGCGAGTTTCTGTTTTCCGTGATCGCGATCGGCTTGTGCATGGCGGCCTATATTTCGGAAGACATCAGAAGCGGCTTGCGGGGGATTCCTCATGGACAGTTCGAAGCATCGCGAGCGCTGGGATTAAGTTATATCCGCAGCATGTGGTACGTCATTCTGCCGCAGGCAATGCGGATCGCGATTCCGCCGCTGGTCAATCACACCGTGTTGCTATTCAAAAACTCCAGTCTGGCGATGGCAATCGGCGTTGCCGAGCTGACGTATGCCACGCGCCAAGTGGAAAATTACACTTTCCGGACTTTTGAATCTTATATGGTAGCCAGCGTGTTTTATTTGCTGCTCTCGCTCGTCATCATGGCAGCAGGTGCATTGCTGACTCGACACTATCGTATTCCGGGGAGCAGATAAATCATGTTTCAGATCTTAGCCGATAACTGGCAACTGTTCCTGATCGGGCAATATCCGCATGGTCCGCTAGGCGGGCTGTCGGTCACCCTGATTCTTTCGCTATTAGGACTGGGTTTGGCATTTCCCGTGAGTATCCTGCTGGCATTGGCGAGGATCAGTCCAATGGCGGTGTTTCGCATGCCCGCCACCGTGCTGGTATACGTGGTGCGCGGCATTCCGCTGCTCATGGTGATTTTCTGGACTTATTTTTTTCTGCCCTTGCTGATCGGGCGGACGATTACCGGTTTCACAACCATGCTGTGCACACTGGTGATCTATCAGAGCGCTTATCTATCGGAAGTGATACGGGCCGGTATCGAGGCGTTGCCGCGCGGGCAGATCGAAGCTTCGCGGGCGCTCGGCTTAAGTTATTTCAAGACCATCCGCCACGTCATTCTGCCGCAAGCCTTGTATAACATGACGCCGAGCATGGTCAGCCAATTCGTCTCGACCATCAAAGAGACCTCGCTTGGCTATGTGATCAATGTACCGGAAATGACGTTTGCCGCCAATCAGGTGAATAACCAGCTGCTGACCAAGCCGTTGCCGGTTTTCATGATCCTGGCCCTGACTTACTTTATCGTCTGCTTTTCATTCACGCAATTTGCCGATTATCTGGAGCGGCGCATCACACATAAACGCCGTGGTGGAAAACGCGTAGCGAATGCGGTCCCCAATATCGACAAATTGCCGCAGATTTCCATGGCGGGCTCTTCCGAGGAACAAGCATGATTATTTTTTCCGATGTGAATAAATGGTACGGCAGCTATCACGCGCTGGTGGATGTCAATGCAGAGGTCAAGAAAGGTCAGGTAGTCGTGGTATGCGGCCCTTCCGGTTCGGGCAAGTCGACCTTGATCCGCACTGTCAACCGGCTCGAAGATATTCAGAAGGGACAGATCGCATTCGATCGTCAGGATGTCAATGCGCCCGGTATCGATCTGAATCGCTTTCGCAGCCGGATCGGTTTTGTATTTCAGCAATTCAATTTGTTTCCGCATCTGTCGGTGCTGGAAAATATCATTTTGTCGCCGATGCGGGTTTCGGGACTCAAGCGCAGCGACGCCAAGGCCAAGGCGCTTGGCTTGCTTGAACGGGTTGGTTTGTCGAATAAGGCCGATGCGTATCCGGGGCAATTGTCGGGCGGCCAGCAGCAGCGCGTTGCCATTGCGCGTGCGCTGGCAATGGATCCACCGGTCATGTTGTTTGACGAACCGACCAGTGCGCTCGACCCTGAAATGGTCGGTGAAGTGCTGTCTGTCATGAAGAGCCTGGCGCGGGACGGCATGACCATGATGTGTGTCACGCATGAAATGGGATTTGCCAGAGAGGTTGCTGATCTGGTGTGGTTTATGGATGCCGGCACAATTCTGGAGAAAGCCACGCCAGAGGAGTTTTTTGCTCGGCCGCAACATCCGCGCGCGCAGCGTTTTCTTTCTGATTTGCGTTCACATTAACCATCGTACCTAGTGGACTGTAACAGTCCACCAGCCCCCGTCTTGTTGGTGTTTTCTGTGGTCTCTATCTGTTTGATGAAGGTCTTTTAGCTGGGTCCTGTTTGATCATTTGAGGAGTTTTAACATGATATTGAAGAAAATCGTTTTCGGTTTCTGCCTGCTTGGTTGTACCGTCGGCCTGGCAAGCATGGCGTTGGCTGATCAGCTTCAGGATGTCAACGCAAGAAAGGAATTGCTCTGCGGCGTCTATGCCGATGTTGTGCCTTTCTCCTATCCAGATCCAAAAACACGGGCGTTGGTAGGAATGGATGTTGACCTGTGCACGGCACTGGCTAAAGAAATGGGACTCAAGGCAACGCTGAAGCCGATGTCGGTTGAGGCACGGATCCCGGAAGTCAAAATGGGCCGGGTCGATCTGGTTATCGCAAACCTTGCTTACACAAAAACACGCGCAGAACAGATTGAATTCAGCAACGCCTATTACGTCACGAAAGAGGTGTTGTTGGTGAAAAAGGCCGACGCGAACAAGACGCTCGCCGATTTTGAAGGCAAGAGAATCAGTGCGACCAAAGGATCGACCTCCGAACAGTCGATTCACATGTCAGTCAAGAACGGTGTTCCTGTCACCTTCCAGGACACTGGCTCAGCATACCTTGCGTTGCAACAGAATAAGGTAAATGGTTTTGTTACCAATATGATGACCGCTATCGACTTTGTGAAAAAGACCAAGGGAACGGAGGATGAGCTGGCCATTCTGAAGGAGCCAATGGCGCTTGAGCCCATCGGTGCTGGCATGCGCAAAGAGGAATCCGCATTTTCCAGCGCAGTGAACAAGGGTCTGATGAGCCTGGAAAACAGCGGCGAATTCAAAAAGATCTGGGATAAATGGCTGGGACCACAAACCACATATGGCCTTGCTCGCACTGAAAAGATTACCCCGATCAGTGAGCTGAAATTCCAGCCGATGCCTTGATTGTGCCTATTAGTAGTAGTTTCGATTTGATCGGACAGTAAAGAGCTGCCAAATGGCGGGTAACGGCAGGACCATTCGTGGCGCCTGCCGCCAGTTCGTAGTCCTGTGTCACTTCCGGATCGGCGCAGGCGACCGACTGAATCGCGGTTTCATCCCTCGCAGCTCCGATTACGCATCCTGTTTGCCAGCTGCGCATCTGCAAGCATCAATGTGATTTTCAAAAAAACAGTATTTCCAAAAGAAAATATTTCAAAAAAAGTCTACGCTGAAACATATCGTGGAACAATCACTAGAACCCCAAAAAAATGCCATTTTTTTAAATCTCAGACAAGGCTTAGTGATCGAGAATGAGTAGATCGTCAAAGCTGAATCCGCGCACCCTCACTGTGTTTAAGGGCAGTGTCAGTCCCAGCCCGTGTCTGATTTTTTTGCGTAAGCGCATGATCATGGTGTCTAGCCGGTTTTGATCGTAGCTCAAATAGTGCTCGCCAAATTCGTCAATAATCTTCTTTCTGGACGCCACCTCGCCTATTTCCAGCAGGGCGAAGGTTTTGATCAATGTAAATTCAAGGCTGGTAAGTTTGATCTTGTTGTTGTTTGGTGCAGTCAAGGTCCGCTGATGCAAGGACAGGCGCCAAGGCACCATGAGGCCCTGGGTCAGGTTGGCTATGTCGGGGGGGAATGGATGCGTGTGATCTATTTGCAGAATGGTGATGGATTTATTTTGTTCCCTCAGGCTTTGTCCGGCCAGAAAGGTAGCCGATGTTTCGCTCCAATTGATCTGATAACCGGCGCTGCTGAAAAAATCGCAGATCTCATTTTTATCCCGAGTGTCATCGTTCAGGAGAAGCAACGTCATCATTTTTTGCCCCAACAAAGTAGATTCATAGCCATATGTTGGTCCATGGAAATACTGTTATCATGACAATTCATGACATTTTCTATATTTTTTTTAGGAACATGATTATCCACAAATGGGAAACACTGTTGCGGCTGCATCCGTAACACCAGGCAGGTCCGCCCTGAATGTAAATTCATCGCCATGATGGCCTGAAAATCCCGCATCTCGTTTGTCCGATCAACGGGCATATTTGCATCCAATTCTGTGAATCGTTGGTCTGAATCATTCGCCCTGCCAGCAAGCTGTCCCACTACTGTCACTCTCTCCTTTGCGTATTCCAATCAGCGCTTTGCCCATGTCAGGAATCATCATTTTCCAGGCAAATGCCGAGATTACTCTTTTCATGATCTTTGAGGTTTTCATGCCGACGTTGGGCACGAAAGCGAAAAAGATTCAGTGCGGCCGCCTTCTATTGATTAAGCGGTGGTCCGTTTAAGTATATGGCTCAACGCCATATGCGCCCACATGAAAAGGAATGAATGATTATGAAAAGCGAAGAACTGAATCAAAATAACTGGGGAGTGTGCGGCTTTGTCGCTGCCGTTCAGGCTGCCAACCTGAATCACAAACCGGGAGGCAATCTCGCGGCTGACACCTATGGCACTTTGTTTCCTCTGATCGATAATTTCTGTAGAAATCATGCAGATCGGTCAGCAGAACTACTGGACTTTTCAAAGGTTTTCGGGCCGGTGTTTGCCTATAAAAGCCTCAAAGAAGTCACGGATAAGATGCGTAGCAACCATGCAATGGATGAACAGGTGGGAATTGCGATGACCGCAGCGGCCGTCAGCCTGCTGTGCAAAGACCTGGGCTTCTTGAACTATGATTTTCATGCGACGACAGCAACCACCAACGCCTTGAATCTCGATAAGCCGCTACCGTATAAAAACGCGATTTATGGCCTGGGGAAAAGAGACAACCAAAGCAACTATCGATACGGCCTGTTGCACTGGGTATATGTTGACGCCAACGGAGACGTCCTGACATGGGGAAAGAAAGGGGCTGATGCCGTCAGGGCACTGAAAGACAATGGCTACGATAAGCTAACGCACTATCTGCCAGGACTCAGTTAAAATGCCGGCGCCTTTCCGGGGCGCCCTGAATCCCGCTACCTCATCCTCCTGACGCATCGCATGAGATCCATCGCAGGCGGGCAAACGGATCGTCCGATCCGATGCCCGCCTGTTCTTCTTTTAGCGAAAATTCCGGTTAAATACTTATGCGGCGCAACATGCCGGAACTGAATTTATTTATGGCCGCCGTCACCATATAACAAAACAAAAAGAACCAGATCATCGCATACAGGTAAACCCATAACATGATCTGTGTCGTTCCGCTGGCGTTGATGACCGTGTTGCAGCGGCTGACTAATTCCGACACGCCTATCACCGAGGCGGTGGAGGACGCCATGATAATAATCACAAAGAAATTACACAAATTCGGGATAAAAAGCAGTGCGTCCTGAAATCTTTCGTTGCGCCATGCCTGTATCGCACTGAGCAAATTATCTGAAACAAAACCCGCCACGGCCAATGCCAGCGCCAACGCCGCTTTCAGCCAGGAAGGAAAAGACAGGCTGATAGTAGAAAATGGCAATATCAATGATTCCGGCAGCATGAACACCAGATAAAACTGGAATACAAATGTCGGCACATTGCGCATGAATTCGGTCAAGCTTGCTCCTGCAAGAGCCCGCTTCCGATGGCGGGACAGCCGTAACAGAACCAGCAGGCCGCCGCAGGCCGCGCCAATACCCAATGCGAGCACGGAAATCAGGATATTCCACATAAAACCAATTGCCAAAAAGGGAGTCCACTCAAGCAGATTTCTTGTGATTTCAATCCATCCCATGGCACCACCTCCGCTCTACCCGTTGCAACAGACGCAGCACGACGAACACCAGAACCAGGAATAACAGCATCAATGTATTCATCATCGTTGCCACCGTTCCGTGCTCAGCGATAATTGAAGTTGACACCGACAACAGTTCAGGTACTGCAACAGCACTGGCCATCATGGTGGCTTTGCTCACATTCACCAGGGACGCCAATATCGATGTCGAACAACGATTCGCGATTGCTCGTAAAGTACTCAAGTTCAACCGAAAGCCGGGAGCTCGCAAACGTTCTTTGTCGCTGGCATTTTCCAGAATGTGCAAAATACCTGATCCGGTGTACCAGCACAGACACAGCACGACAATCAGGAAGGAGTTCAGCTGTATCCCCCAGTTGGCTGCCAGTAAG
This sequence comes from Collimonas silvisoli, assembly GCF_018305005.1. Classification (GTDB taxonomy): domain Bacteria; phylum Pseudomonadota; class Gammaproteobacteria; order Burkholderiales; family Burkholderiaceae_D; genus Collimonas; species Collimonas silvisoli. The sequence continues at coordinate 22,376 of NZ_JAGQEG010000057.1, read as the reverse complement.
CTGCCGATTCCAAATGCCAGCACGTAAATCTGCAACAGAGGCGGGGTCATTCTGCCAATTAAAGTAAAACCTTTTAAAAATTGACTGAGCAGCGGAATCCTCCGCTCTATGGTCAACGCGAAGATCATGCCGCTAACCAGGCTGCCGAATACGCAAGAAGCCGTGAGTGCCAGCGTGGTGAATAAAGCGCGGATAAATTGATCACGCTCGTAGTCGTCGTAAATGAAGGTGAGATTGACGCCGGTTTTTTCTTTGACCAGCAATCCGAATTGACGCAAACCTGTGGTTTCAGTTGATGTGATGAAGATGGGGTTACGGCAAACTACCGGCCATTGGCCATCCGGCAAACGCCGGCAAACGAATGCACCCTTTTCATCTTTCTCATTCCATAAGGTATGCATCTCGGTCAAAAAAATGGAAGGCGGCAGGCGCCATTTCTTTTCCAGCTCAAGCAAAACGCCGCGCCGATGCCATTGCGCCACGGTATCGCCGATGAAGCGCTCCAATGCACCGCCTTTTTCAGAGCGCGCAATAGCTATGGCCCACGGCGTCAGAAGCTGCGGGCGCAGGTTGGTTTTGTAGTATTTCCATTCATCTGACAATAAATCGCCCGCGATCGCTGTGTTATCAAACAGCCAGCCGGCGCAACGGCCGTCGCGCACCGCCAGTTTGGCGTCGCGGCCATTTGCAAATATCTGCAAGTCCAGCAGATAGCGGGTAGCCATTTCACGATTGAAGTAACTGCCTTGGGTGGCGCATACCTTTTGCCCCCGCACGTCGGCCCAGGTGTCCAGCTTGCTGTCCGGCCGCGTCATTAACGTTACGCCGGAAGAGTAGTAGTTAGGCTCTATCAAATCAGCAATCTGCCGCCGTGCGTAGGTATCACCTAATGTTGCGATCATCACATCTATTCCGCCTTCATCCAATATCTGCAAGCGGTTAGCCCCAGTCACCGCCACCTTGCGCAGGGCGACGCCTAGACCCCGCGCCAGATCTTCTGCCAAGTCATGCTCAAAACCCTGGAGCGTTGCATCCGGCGATAACATGCCAAAAGGCGGGTAATCCGTCTTGACTCCCACGATCAGCACACCGCGCTTTTTGATTAAATCCATGCGATTTTCGGCATGCGCGGCGGCAACGAACATGAGAACAAATACAAGTAAGCAAGCGCGGCCTATTTGCCATCCCGATCGCCGGATTCTCCTGCTCGATTTCATACCGGATTCGCCAGCACTCGCATGCCATAGCCGAGTTCAGCCGGAATCCAGGAGCACAAGCGCTGGTCGATACAACGCATCAAACGGGATTGCGTTACCAGCCACTCAGGAAACACACTTTCCGGCTGCCACTCGCTGATCGCAAATCCCGCCTCAGCCAACTCTTCGCGTAAGGTACGCAACGAGTAGAGATGATAGAAGAACGTCAGGTTGCGCCCCTGGATGTGCCTCGTAAAGCAGATATTGCCCGCTTCATCTTGCGGCGGCCGGGCATGACCCAGAGTTCGAGCCAGCCCGTATTTGAACAATTCCCAGGGTCTGCGCCGGAAGATTGAAGGAACAGATAAAATAAGCTTTCCATCGGCTCGAATCAGGCTGCGCATTTTATGCAAAGTCTGAAGCCGCAAATTGCGTTCGACCACGTGCGACAAGACGCCAAACAACATGAGAATTGCATCGTAGCAGGCGTATTTGTTCAGGCCATCCAGATCGTCATACACAAAAGTAACGCGCTCGCGGTGAGACGTGGTTCGCAGCCGGGATTCGAACTCAGCCAAAGAAGCTGCAGAAATATCGTAGGCGGTTAGATGGGCCTGCGACTTTTCCAGCAAGGCCAACGAATATCGACCATTTCCACAACCGAAATCAAGGATTTGGTCGACCTCGGCCAGTCCTTTTTCCAGCAAATACGTCATGGTTGCGACATTAGGTTCGGGATAGCGTCGACGATATCCATCGCTTAGGAAATAATGATCGTAAGTTTCTTGCATCGTTCTGCTGATATCGTCCGCATCTATGGACATGGCATGGTCTCCTGTGGATTGACATGGAAAGCGACAAGGGTTCGCTGCGTGTTAAAGCTGTTTGATATGTCTTATTTCCGCCAACAACATCGGCAGGCCCCGCTCCTCCCTTTTTATTGCAAATTCGATTTTTTCCAGAAGAAATCGAACGCGTGTGGATAAAGGCCGGCCATTCCTGATATGCCATCGCGTCCAGAAAATCAGCAGATGGGCCAGAAAAAACAAGGTGAGACTGCGGATTTTTTCAAACTGAATAAAAACCCTGTATATGCTGAGCAAGAACCAGAGCCCCAGAAGCGGCGCCAGGTAGGCATCGAGGATGCTGGCGATTGCTATCGGGAAGGTGGAAAAAATCCAGGGTGTGCCGTTGCGGTAGAAGTCGCTGACCAGATCATTGGTCTGGATCGCGATGCCTCGATATTTGGGGAATTCGTCTGCATTGCTGACGTAGTTACTGTTGCGATGCACTTCTCGCATCGCCTCCAGCAATGCATAAGTTGTGGCCGGCGGCAATTTTTTTTGAGCAACTACTGAGATATTCGCCGCCAACAGCTTGACATCGCCACCTGGAATTTTCCCTTTCAGATCAAAGATGCCGTTCGGCAGAGTTACTTTCTGCAAAAAGGGAAATTTCTTTACGATGGCCGATTGCTGCGCCAGCTCCACCAGAACAAATTTCTTGTTCTTTCCCAGTTCTGCCATCAACTCGCTCTCGGCGCCCAGGATAAACAGGCCGCCATCAAATTCTTCGCGGGCGAGCCGGGTGACCCCGATATTCAAAGGAAGAAAGCTGATAAGCGTATTGCGCTGGTCAATGCCGTATGCCGCGAATATGCTCAGCAAGGTTTGGCTGGTGACGCTCTTTTCGGGAGGAAGAACCAGGCTTAAACCGCGCAGGTCGGCGAGCGACAGAATGCTCCTTTCTGTTTCCACTTTCCGGTTTATGAAAATGAAAATGGGTTGCAGTTGAATCTCTCCAAGAGATATCAGGTTGGCCTGGCTTTTACCCTGCAGATCGTTTGCTACGAAACCGATATCAATATGTTTCGTGCTGTCCGCCACCTCGGCGGAAATTTCATCCGTGTTTTGAAAAGAGACAATGTCAACCCGATAGGATTTTTTCTCCAGTATCTTTTTATACTGAAGCGCCATCGCATAAAAACTGCCGTCCTCCGGACCAGCGGCGATCCTGATCTGACGCGAAGGAACGGCGCTGAACGTGGCGTAGAGCACAATGAAAATCAGGCCGAGGCAAAGCAGCAGTCGCGCAAGCCGCAACATATCTTTTTGCATAAATAGAATCCACGCAGGAATACAGAAAGTAAAAGAAGATGGGAATGCACACAAAACCGGAGCGCCGCTTTTGTGTGCCACCGTTCGCAGAAATCAACGCTCGGTCTTGAGCTTCAGGCGATAGGCGTTCTTCTTGCTGGCCACCAGCGAATCGGTGACTATCAGACTGCTGGAAAATCCCACCAGATCTTGCAGGTTGATGGCAGACAGGCTGCGGCCATCGACCCAGTCGGTATTGGCAAAGCGATGAATAGGGACCGGGTTCTCCTGCGTATATTTAGCCAGCTCCACCACCGCAGCTGTCAGTTTAGCCAGTCCTCCCTTTGCATTCAGAGTCTGCGCTGACACAGTGAATTCGGTGCCTTGATTGCTGAATTCCAGGACTGTCATGACATCCACCACGTTCCGCAATGCGTTCCAGCGCTTTTCGTCGAAACTGCGCGGCTTGTTGAGTTCAAAATCATTGCCCGGTTCATCGCTACGCAGAAATCCGACAGGACCTTCAAACAGATTGACCGGCGCCCATACCATGCCCGTCAGTAAAGGGGCTGCACTCGGGTAGCGGATTTTTCTAAGTGCGCCTTGCAGGGCCAGCTTGTTTGCGTCTGTATCCGCTATGTCGCTATCCGCTGCCTGGCTGAGGCCAACCAGCGCCTGCAAATACTGTTGCGGAATGACGTGATGCCTGGAAAAGTTAGTTCCAACCCAGACCGTCCCGTTGGGCACTGCTGCAGCCGACGGATTTTTTGCAGCCAGTGCGGCATTGGCAGCATTGAGCAGCTCTGTCGACCAGTTGATTGCCGTTGGAATCTGAGGACGCCCCTCAATCGGAAGGTGGATGAGGCCGGAAGTTTTTCCTGCCGCAAATGAAGATTGGCTCGCAAGCAAAAAAAACACCGCAAACATGCATTGCTGCAGCACCCTGACGGTGCGATTTCCTGACGCTGACTTCATGGAGATACCCCTTTTAAGTTGATGGAGAAACCAATGACGCCGCTCGTTTGCACAGCAGAGAGAACGTCATGAATCACAGATTAAAGGGGGGAAACAGCGCCATTCCTGACCAAATCTGCTGCTTCTGCGGCGTCAGGAAAATGGTCAGAAATGGTTAGAAGAGGGATCGCGCAGATTCGTATGCTTGCGTCTGAACCCGGCAGAACAGAGTCGTCGCCGATTCACAAACCCTCAAACAAACTGGAGTAGTCATGGCCAATTTAACCAGCCTGGAAGATATGGTGCTTGCGATTGCCGGATCCATCATGAATGCACAGCACATGGTGGAAAAAGCACAGGTAGCAAACATTGCGTCTTTCTTTACCGATGATAAGCAACCCACCACCATCGAGCTCAAGTTGCCGGCGATACACAGCACCGCCAAGCCCGGCGATATGTTGCATTACCGCCTGCCTTTGCTATCGCTGGTGCCGCACAGTTCGCTCATCATCGGCGAGGCAGAGATTGATCTGGACATGGAACTGGGTGCGTTTGAAGAGCAGGACCGCAGCGGCCACAACGAATCGATCATGAGCCAGACCGGCATGGCGGCGCCGGCGAGCAGAAAGGCGGGGCTCATGGTCAGCCCTGCCAGCGCAAATAACGGCTCCCGGGACAGGAATATAGCGCACGTCAAATTGAAACTGCAGGCCACGGAAAAATCGGATGGGCTGGCGCGCCTGCTCAACGATGTGGTGAAAGAACAGGGTCCAACCGGATTGGTGCAGGAGTAATCAAAAAAGGAGTGCAACGTGAGTATGGATCGCTTTCGTTTAACTGAAATGCGTTTTATCAAACGCATCGTGGTTGGCAACGACAACCCGCAAAACATCCGCACCGAGGCCGAAGTCCAGGAAGCCATGGATCTGGTTAACCGCTGTTTAAGCGGGACGCCGCGCGGCTTTATCCTCAATGTAGAAAAATGCTTCGGCTTGTATAACATCGGCGAGCATCAGGTAGTGCTGCAATATGCCGTGTACCACCTTTGCTTTGCGCGCAAACCGCTGCATCTGGACTGAGCATGACGGCCATCACCGTAACGCTGGATGATTTTTGTGCTGAACTGTCCCGCGTATTTGAACAAGTCAACCGCGACTTGCCCGCTATCTCTGAACAGAAAGGCGCAGATGCAACGCAGGTATTTTCGTATCGCCTGCCGCATCAGGCGACATACGAGCTGCTAACCATCCCCTACGATAAATTCCACAGGAATCACGGCTATAGCTTGCAGGATTTTATTTTTAGCCTGCCCTGTTACCTGACGACCAGGAAATTCGACAAGGAATCTCAGGTGGTGCTCATGCTCCAGACGCCGAACTGGTGGCAGAAAATACGTCATCCCCACGTACTGAAGCATCTGGAAATTCAGGTCGCCAAAGATGGGACCAATCTGGTGCTAGGTCCGAGTAAAGCGATGTGGCCGAAACGCAGCCGTCGAAATTGGATCTTTCTGCTAACGGAGGACCAGCAGTCCAAATTTTCCAGCCTGATTCCAGACACTTCCTGGTGGCGTTCATCGCAGAAAATGTGGCGCAAATTCTGGGCGCGCAAGGCTGAGTAAATGCAACTGCAGGCTGCCGCATGACAACGCTCGTGTGGTCGATAGCATGCCCATTTAATGACGGTAGATTCCGTCATTTTTTTTGCTTAAAAATCCGGCTCAACTTTTCTGCAACACCAATTCCATTCTCCATTTTCCTTCTCACTTCACGCGCCCAGCCGATACGACAGGAAATGTCACGAATTCATTGTTTGCCAAAATTAAGATTATCCTGAGCGCGTCATGCGCGACTCGGCGCCAGGCTGCGGCTTTGCAGCATGGCTTTTCCAGACCCGTCTGGGTCATTTCTAAAGGAGTAAACAATGTCTGATCTTATCGATATGGCGTCTCAGTTCAAGGGCTTGCCGATGGGCGACCTGATTGGCAGCCCATTGACTGCCGCTTGCGATGCCCAAATCAAGTTGGCGAACGCTACTGCCAACTTCATTAAATACATCGGCTTTCTGCCGCCTGCTGCGAATGATCCAAATGGCGTAGGCGCGACACGCACGGCGCATTTTGCCTTCACCCGTCCGGTCGCCGACCCCAATGACGCCACCAAAACGATTGAAGAAAACGTTTCTCTGGATGTGCCTTTGCTGGCGATCGTCAAGGTGCCGGCGCTGTCGATCACCAAGGTGGATATCACCTTTGACATGGAAGTGAAGTCTTCTTTCGCCTCCAAGGAATCCACCGATGCGTCGGCCAAAATGTCGGCCGACATGAAGTTCGGCTGGGGTATGTTCAGCGCTACGGTGCACGTCGAAGGTTCGGTTGCAACCCACAAGGAAAATACCCGCTCATCCGACAATTCCGCCAAATACCACGTCGAAGTCTTGGCTGAAGATAACGGCATGCCGGAAGGTCTGGCACGGGTACTGGATATTCTGCAATCGTCGATCCAGCCTAAATCCAATGGTACCAAGCCAGCTGTCGCTGTCGGCCCATAAAATTTAATGCGACTTTAAACAAGTGAGTCTGTGCACGGATTTGCTTGTTTTTCTTTCAGAGGACACTATGCCTGCCATCTCCCAAGAACAGCTTGCCAGCTTGCTGGACACCGCAGCTGACAATTCCCGAGTCACTCTTTGGCTCGATCCCATCAACGCCGCACTCACAGAATGGTCAATCAGCAACACACCGCGCCAGGCGGCATTCCTTGCGCAAGTCCTGCACGAGTCGGCACAGCTCAAAGTCCTGTCGGAGAATCTCAACTACTCGTCTGTACGGCTGCGCCAGGTATGGCCGCGCCGTTTTCCGACCGACAGCGTCGCACTCCAATATGCCAACAATCCGGAAAAACTGGCTAGCAACGTTTACGCCAATCGGCTTGGAAATGGCGACGAAGCCAGCGGCGACGGCTGGAAATATCGCGGTCGCGGCTTGATTCAACTGACCGGGCGCGACAACTATGAACGCTGTGGCAAGGCGTTAAAACTGGATCTGCTGGCGCAACCGGAATTATTGCAAGAACCGGCCGGCGCAGCGCGTTCAGCAGCCTGGTATTGGGCTACGGCAGGACTGAATGAGCTTGCCGATCTCAAGCCGAACGGCAATGCCAGGGATGATTTCATCAAGATCTGCCAACGCGTCAACGGCGGCGATGTAGGTTTGCAATCGCGCTTGGACTATTGGAACAAGGCGACGCAAGTCCTTGCGCTCGGATAGCCGGTGGATTTATGGAGTGGCAATACGCTTGGCGGCAGCGACGAAAAAACATATCGCTGTCGCCTTGATGCAGTGCGAATGTCGACGGTGCTCAGTGCGCAGCTGGGTATTCGAACAAACCATTGATTGCCTCGATGCCTGTGAGGCGCACCGGGATTAAGGCCGGCGGGCTCATGAGCTCTGGAATAACACTGCTTTGAACGCTGAGAGTTCGAGGGACATTGAACATTGGGGGTGTTCGTCCTGAAATTGGCTATCGTTTCTGGCAGAGCTCAACGGGATGCAGTAGCGTCGTAGATAAAGCCGCACGATCCCGCTTCGAGCGTGTAAAAACCGATCTTGCGAGATTAAAGCTGAATACTCCGAATGCGTACCAAGAGCGGATCGACGAACCAGCTTCTTGAGTGAGAGAAAAAGGAGGTGCTTGAATATGAAACATGCGAAGCACGAGTGGAGAATGGCTTTGACGATGTGGCACAGAGCAACTAGTCGCGATAGGTTCAAGTCGACCCGAAGCTGTCATTCTGGTTTCCGGGGAACAGTCATTCAAACGTGCTTCCTTTTGGGAGTGCCAGTCCAATATCGACCAAGTTGTGTATCTGGAGGAACAGCCGGAACTTGATAATTTGCTGGGGATTGATAAGCTGAGTAGTGAGTAGAGCAGAAATTCTGCGAAACAAATGAAATCCATCACAAAAGCAGCCTGTGCCGCTATTTTCCTTGCAGTATTAACAGGCTGCGCCTCCCCAAAGCTGACAGTTGACGACGGGCGAAAACTCGATGAAAAGCTATTGGTGGAAATGAAAATCTATGGCTCAGGCGCAACAGCGATTCGACCAGCCATCGTCAAGACGGCTGCTTTGCACGACAAAAATTGCAGCATTCAATTCGAGTTGCCGTTCGAAGTGCTGACGAGTTATGGCTTAAAAGACGATGTAAAAGTCGCCTGGGTACGCACGTTGGGAGTGCACGAGAATTTATCGGTTATCGCCACCGACGGTTCAGTGAATCTATCTGTGGGCGACGTCGTCACGGAAGTCGATAGCTACAAGAACAGCGATACCCCCAAGATGCTCGATAAGTTGATGGAGCTTCGCGATAGTGGCCGGCCGTTCAAGCTGACGCTCGCTTCGGGCAAAGAGTTGACCATTACGCCGGTCACGGTATGTCGAGGGCATGTTCTTGTCGCGCCACCTTTTGCGGCGGCTACGCAAACCTACCATTGGACGGCCGTAGTGCATCCTCAGGAGGTGTTTCGGCAGCCGCTGACTCCGGACGAAGCCGCCTGGGTGGTGCTTTGGACGCAAGGATTATCTGAGGAAGGCGGCGCCAGGATGAAGACATATTCCTATTTTGTCGGAACCGTAAAATGGGTAGGCATCGTTGCTAGCGTTGCGACCGGTGGCGCAGCGTTGGCGGCCGGCGGTGCTACTGCGGCGGCATCCGCCGGTCAATTCGCTGGTGGGTTGATGGCGGGCAAAGCCGCTGATGTGGTAACAGGTGCTGCGGTGAACAAAGGCTCGCTTTCCGGCATCAACGGCGTTGCTGGCGGCGTATTCGATAAAGCGGACAAGTGGGCTTTTGAACACATCAAGAAACTGGGCATGAATCCCCGGGCTGGATTGACGCTGCATGAAAAGATGGTACAGGCGGGCACCGTCGGTAACGCATTCGCGCTGGATGAGGCAAGATTGGCCAAGATGAAGGCTCTGATTGCACAACTACCGCAAGAGCCTCGCGTTATTCAGGCATCCCCGGTCGGCACTGTTCATGCAGACTCGGCCGTTACGCGTGCCGGGTCGTTGAAAACTGCTTCCCCGATTTCACCGGCCAACTCTGCGATTGCGCCCGTGGATGAGCGGTCGGTTGAAACGTTGGATGTGCGAGATGTGCCTGCTGAGTGATGGTTCCGACGTTATACGTCACGCATTCTCTTGACCATGTCGAGCTGTCCATTTTGGAAAATGGTGCGCTCGTTGACGGCTGTTTTTTTGCCGATATGTGACTGTCGCAGTTCGCCCCGTTTCTGACTTTCGAGGTCACATCACTTCAACGCCAGCACTCAGGGGTTAAGCGGTCATTGCAGCATTTCATAGCCCGCGGCGCAGTCAGAACCGATTGCCCGTTCGTTATCAAGTTCGAACGCCGTCACACTCTTGCTTTAGCACCTGCTCCGCACACTGTAGAAGCCCCTTGATCAGACGTCCGCGCGGCGATGCACGGTACCAAAGCAAACCGAAACGCCGCGGTTCCGTTTTCATCGGCAGCTCCATTCTCGCGACGTTGAGTCCCGCCGTCAAAGGCGAGACGATGTCCGGTACAAGCGATACACCGAGTCTGCGGTCAACCATCATCGCGATTGCCATCAGCGAATTCAGCTCGAACAATTCGTGCGGAACAATCTTCGCCGCCCGAAGGTACTGATCCGCCTGCTTGCCGCCGCCAAGCGAGCGGTCATATCGAATGAAGGGCTCGCGGCGCAGCAATTCATGAGGCTCCTGATCGGCCAGCCGTGAATGGGCGAGCACGACGATCGGTTCCTCTCGTAGCAGATGCCAGTCGTAAGGCTTGGGCAGCGCGAACGCCGGATGAAGGCAGATGGCCACATCGAGATCACCGCGCTGCAGCGTGTCGTAAAGCTCCATCGATGTTCCCGCTCGAATCAGCACCTTTACCTGCGGAAAGGCAGTAGCAAAGTTGGCAAGCACATCGGGCAACAGGCTCAGGAGCGCCGTGGTAATCGTGCCGATCCGCAACTCGCCGGCGGCCTCGCCTTCGAGCGCAAACGCCTTCAATTCCGAGAATCCCCGTACGACGCCGCGCGCCCTTTCGATCACGCGATGCCCGGCTTCCGTCGGGATAACCGTGCGCCCGGCGCGGACGAAGAGCGATACACCCAGTTCGCGCTCGAGCGCCTGAATCTGTTGCGCGACGGCCCCAGGCGTCATGCCGACGCGGCGGGCGGCTTCAGCCATTGAACCGCTGTCGACTACGAGCAGGAGGTTGGCGAGGAAATCGATGTCCATGAAGATAGATTACCTATGTTTTAAAGATAGATACAGATAGTTTATCTAAATCCACAGTCGTTTTATACTCGTTTCCAGAAAATAAAATGAAGAACTGGAAACATGAGAAGTAAACTCTTCGTGCCGGCATCGCGTCCGGAACTCTTCGCCAAGGCGCTCGCGAGCGCTGCCGACGCGCTGTCCTTCGACCTGGAGGATTCGGTCGCCGCCGAACGCAAGCGAGAGGCGCGCGACGCGCTTCGCGAACTGCTGCGCTCGAACGACGTCGCTGGCCATGCGAAAGTCCTGATCGTTCGCGTGAACGCGCTCGACACGCCGCATTTCAACGCCGACATCGACGCAGTCGTTCAACCCGGATTGGATTTCATCAACCTCCCGAAGCCCGAAAGCGGCGACGACGTCCGGGCCGCCGCGTCCGCGATCGACGGGGCCGAGCGCGCCAACGGTGTTACCCGTCCCGTGAAGCTGCTGCTCAACATCGAGTCACCCAAGGCGTTCCGCCACGCAGCGGAGCTTGCGGGCGCGCATCCGCGCGTCGCGGGGCTGCAACTGGGCCTCGGCGATCTGTTTGAGCCACTCGGCGTGGCTCGCCATGAGAAGGCCGCCATCCAGCAGGCAATGTTTGGTCTGCGCATCGCGGCGGGTGAAGCCGGCGTGTTCGCCTACGACTCGGCATTCGCCAATATCAAGGACGAAGCCGGCTTTCGCGCTGAGGCGCAGCTCGCGCGATTGATGGGTTTTCTCGGCAAGAGCTGCATACACCCCAGCCAGATCGCGCTGGCAAACGACGTCTTTCGCCCGTCGGACGAAGAGATCGCGCATGCGGTGCGTGTCGTCGAAGCGGCACGCGATGCCGACAGCAAGGGCGTCGGCGCGTATGTGGTCGACGGCAGGATGATCGATCCGCCGTTCGTCGAGCGCGCGCGGGTCCTCGTCAGCAATGCGCGGCGGCTTGGGCTGCTGACGAGCGAACAGCGCAGCGCGCTCGCTGCAATCTAAGGCGCACGCCGACGCCGAATCACCCGATACAACCGGAGAATTTCATGCAAGGACCATCCAATCAATCGCGTACCGATGGCGGGGGGCCGCTGGCAGGCTTGCGCGTGCTCGACCTGAGCGCCTACATTGCCGGCCCGTACGGATGCACGCTGCTTGCGGACCAGGGCGCTGAAGTGATCAAGATCGAGCCGCCCTCGGGCGACAACCTCCGCAAATATCCCTCGACGCTCGAAGCCGAGAGCCGCGCCTTTCTCGGCGTAAATCGCGGCAAGCGTGGCCTCGTGCTCGACCTCAAGCAGCCGGAGGCACTCGCGGTGCTATTGCGTCTCGTCGAATCCGCCGACGTGCTCGTCCACAACTTTCGCCCGAGCGTGCCGGAGCGGCTCGGCATCGCGTATGAGCAGTTGCGCGAGGTCAATCAGCGCCTCGTCTATTGCGCTGTGACGGGCTATGGCGACACAGGACCGAACAAGGACAAGGCCGGCTACGACCAGGTGCTCCAGACGATGACCGGCATGTGCACGCTGCAAGGCAAGCGGGGCGGCCCGCCGGAGATTCTTTACGGATCGGTGGTTGATTACTACGCGGCCGCGCTCGTCGCAGCGGGGGTGTCGTCGGCGCTCTTCGAGCGTGAGCGCAGCGGGATGGGGCAATATGTCGGCGTGTCGCTGCTGCGCAGCGCGCTCACGATGCAATCGGCTAGGATGGTCTGGGCCGAGAGCGAGCCGAAGGACGTCGGCCGTGACATGCGCTCTGGCGGCATCACGGGCATCCATCCGACGCGCGAAGGTTACTTGTATATTTCCGCCAACATGCCGCACTTCTGGCAGTCGCTGTGCGAAAAGACAGGCCTCGAAGCGCTCGCACAGGACGAACGCTACGATTCGGTGCGCAAGCGCGCGCAGCATTACGACGAGATCGTCCCGCGCCTGCACGCCGCGCTGCAGGCGCGCACAGCGCTCGAATGGGAAGCGCTCTTCGGCGACGCAGTGCCGTGCGCGGCGGCCCGTAGCGTCGAAGACATGTTCGACGATCCGCAAGTCGTCGCGGAAGACATGGTGACGAATTTTGAGTATCCGGGTGTCGGCCGGTACCGCGGCTTCAAGCATCCGATCCGCTTCGGCACGGCGCCAGGGCGCGATCCTGCAGCGGCGCCCGCATTCGGCCAGCATTCCGACGCCGTGCTGCGCGACTTCGGCTGGACAGATGCCGAGATCGAATCATTGCGCGCAAAGCGCGCGGTGCTGTGAGGAGGCACGCGATGAATACGAGGCACCCCGAGCGCAAAGCACCGGCAGACGCATGCGATTCACACATGCACATCTACGACCGCCGCTTCCTGGACGATGGTCCCGCTCACGGTTTCGTCGAAGGCGCGAGTGTCGCCGACTACCGCAAGGTCCAGGCGCGCACCGGCACGCAGCGCACGGTCGTTGTCACCGCCCGCGCCTACAAGACCGACAACAGCGTGACCCTCGATGCGATCGCCCAACTCGGCATCGACAATGCGCGCGGCGTCGCGGTGCTGCGCCCCGACGTGACCGACACTGAACTGGCCGCGCTGCATGACGGCGGCATTCGCGGCATTCGCTTCACGCTCTATACGCCGGCGCATGCGGTCGTGAGCTTCGACATGGTCGAGCCGCTTGCGCAAAGAGTCGCCGAACTCGGCTGGCATGTGCAGTTGCACTGGACGGCGCAGCAGATCGTCGAGCATGCAGCGATGCTCGCGCGCCTTCCCTCAGCCATCGTCTTGGATCACTTCGCCCGCCTGCCGCTGCCCGCTGGTACGTCGCACCCTGCGTACTCGATCGTTCGAGGCCTTGCCGATTCGGGCCGCGTGTGGGTGAAGCTGTCCGGCCCATATCTGGATTCGGTGGCGGGTCTCGAAGGCGGCTATGCCGACATGGCTGCGACCGCCCGCACCTGGGTCGCTGCGCTGCCCGAGCGTACGGTATGGGGCAGCGACTGGCCGCACTCAACAGAATCGCACAAGCCCGACGCCGCTGCGCTCTTCGACCTGCTGGGCGCGTGGGCCGACGACGAGGCGACGTGCAAGCGCATCCTCGTCGATAACCCGGCAAAGCTCTACGGCTTCCCGACCTGAACGCGACATCGCCGACCCGAACGCCCAAAGAATGCGTGGGACATACCTAATACCCGGAGACACACCATGAAAGCCACTGCTGCATCCGCCCCCGTGCGCAAGACGCGCTTCACCGAAGCGACGATCAGCCTTTTCGAACGCACCATTCCCGATCCCTTCGTCCTCGCGATCCTGATCACGGCGATCGTCGCCGTCCTGTCCACGCTCTTCGCTCCGCATGCGTCGTTCGGACGTCTGGTCGGCGGCTGGTATAAGGGCTTCTTCGACATTCTCACGTTCGCGTTCCAGATCACGCTCGTCCTCGTGACCGGCCACGCGTTCGCGCATGCACCGCCCGTGCAGCGCGTGTTCAAGGCGCTCGTGTCGGTCGCGCGCACGCCAGTGCAAGCCGCGACGTTCACGTTCGTACTCGTTGCCATTGCGTCCTTTTTCAACTGGGGCCTTGGGCTCGTGATCAGCGCTTTGCTGGCGCGCGAAGTAGCCAAGCGCATGCACGTCGACTTCGCATGGATCGTCGCTGCCGGCTTCTCGGGCTGGGTCGTGTGGGCGAGCGGTATCTCAAGTTCGATCGCGCTTGCGCAGTCGACGCCCGGCAGTGCGATGAACGTTGTGCAGAAATTGACCGGACAGGTCCTGCCGTTCAGCGCGACCGTGTTCACGACTTTCGACCTCGTTCCGACGATCGTGATGCTGATCGCGACGCCTTTCGTTCTCGCACTGCTCAAGCCGCGCGATGAGGATGCCGTCGTACTCGATATCGAGAAGAATCCGGACGCCCCATTACGCGAGAAGCCCAAGGGAAAGCTGAGTTTTGCGCGCTGGATCGAATATTCGTGGCTGGGCAGTGCGTTCATCGGCGCAGCTGGGATCGCGTTTCTGGTGTTCGCGCAGGTTCAGAACATCGCGTTTTCGGGCGTGAACGCGGTGATCTTCATCATGTTTATCGCGGGTGTGATCCTGCATGGCTATCCGCTGGCGTATGCGGACGCGGTGAAGAATGCGGCCAAGCAGACCGGCTCGATGATGCTTCAATATCCGCTCTATGGCGGCATCATGGGCATGATGGACGCGACCGGCCTGCCCGATGTGATCTCGCATTTCTTTATCGCGATCTCGAACGCGCACACCTTGCCTTTCTGGAGCTATGTCTGCTCGCTGATCGTGACGTTCTTCATTCCGAGCGGCGGCGGTCACTGGGCCGTGCAGGGACCGTTCGTCGTACCGGCCGCAGTGGCGTTGCACGCATCCGTTCCGGCGACGACGATGGCGGTCGCGATGGGCGAGCAGGTTTCGAACATGATGCAGCCGTTCTGGGCCGCGCCCGTCGTCGCGATGGCGGGCATCGGCGTGCAGCGCGTGCTCGGCTTCACCGTGATGACGTTCCTGCTTGGCACGGTGGTCTACGGCGTCGCGCTGCTGCTGCTCGTGTGATCACCGCACCAAGAACAATATCAATGGAGGAAGACTTCAGAAACCGAGGTACTGGCATGCACCACACAGCCTAGCACTTTACTTTGCGGAATCGCGGCGGCGATGCAGCCGTCCGGATCGACACTCTCAAGCGGCGCGTCGCCCAAAGCGGTGACGCCTGGCCCAACCACCACGGCACGCCGTTCATGGCAGGCAGAACGACAGTGTCCGGTCCCAGCAAGGGGCAATTCCTTGTGCTACCGAAGACAGGGCCGGTCCTTTGACGGCAATGATCACCACGTCTTGCTCACCTAGATCCTGGGTATCTTCCGATGCCCGGACCGGCGCCCGAATCAGCCATCCGCTTACTGCAGACGCCATCCATTTTTTTGCAAGGCGAGTAAGGTCGCACCACTTGCCACCGCACTTACCTCCGCACGACCGGCAACAGCCCGCTTGGCACCGATAAAGCCGCCAATGGCGCCCGCCCCTACTATGCATATTTTCATTATTGCCCCTGTTTTCTGAAAGTACGATCAGTTGGCGGCGTGCGCTGCACGTCGTATTAGGGATGGCACACCGAATGGCATACCAGCATCGCCAGAAAAGCAAAAACCCCTTAAACATCAAGGGGTTAGCAAAAATACCTGGCGGAGAGACGGGGATTCGAACCCCGGATAGGCTATGAACCTATACACGCTTTCCAGGCGTGCGACTTCAACCACTCATCCATCTCTCCTGCAACTACAACAGCGTTTCGTGAAATTTGATTTTCACGAAGCCGCGTATTATAGCAACAAATCCGGCAGAAATAGAAATTTCTATTTACGTCCCCTATTTAAGCCGTTATTCAAGAGATTACTGAGCTTCCTTGAGCTGCTCCAGGATGGCAGGATTTTCCAAAGTGGAAACATCCTGGGTGATTTCCTCTCCCTTGGCCAGCACCCGCAGCAGGCGGCGCATGATCTTGCCGGAACGGGTTTTCGGCAGGTTGTCGCCGAAGCGGATTTCACGCGGTTTGGCGATCTGTTTGGCTTCATCGCCGGTCGGCCGGCTGCGCTTGAGAACCACGAAGGCGCAGATGGCTTCGCCGGTGGTCTCGTCCGGCTTGCCGACCACGGCGGCTTCGGCCACGATCGGGTTGGCGACCAGCGCCGACTCGATTTCCATGGTGCCCATGCGATGGCCGGAGACATTCAGCACATCGTCGATGCGGCCGGTGATGGTGAAATAACCGGTGTCTTTATTGCGTATCGCGCCGTCGCCGGCAAGGTACAGCTGGCCGCCGAATTCGGGCGGGAAATAGGCGCTCTTGAAACGTTCCGGATTGTTCCAGATGCCGCGGATCATCGATGGCCACGGCCGTTTGACGACCAGGATGCCGCCGTGGCCGTCCGGCAGTTCATGCCCTGCTTCGTCGACAATCACCGCCTGGATTCCCGGCAAGGGCAAGGTGCAGGAACCCGGCACCAGCGGCGTGGCGCCTGGCAGCGGCGAGATCATGTGGCCGCCGGTTTCGGTTTGCCAGAAGGTATCGACGATAGGACAGCGTTCAGCGCCGATATTCTTGTGATACCACATCCATGCTTCCGGATTGATCGGCTCGCCGACCGTTCCCAGCAAGCGCAGCGACGACAAATCGTATTGCGATGGATGGACATTTTTATCGGCGTCGGCAGCCTTGATCAGGGAACGGATCGCGGTCGGCGCGGTGTAGAAAATAGTGGTTTTGTGCTTTTGCACCATCTCCCAGAAACGGCCGGCGTTGGGATAGGTCGGCACGCCTTCAAAAATGATCTGGGTGGCGCCGACGGCAGTCGGGCCGTAGGCGATATAGGTGTGGCCGGTAATCCAGCCGATGTCGGCGGTGCACCAGTAGACATCGTCCGGCTTGATGTCGAACACCCATTTCATGGTCAGCGCCGCCCACAGCAGATAGCCGCCGGACGAGTGCTGCACGCCCTTTGGCGTGCCGGTGGAACCGGAGGTGTACAAGATGAACAGCGGATGTTCGGCGTCTACCCATTCCGGTTCGCAAGTCTCGGCCTGGTTCACTACCAGTTCATGCAGCCACAAATCGCGGCCCGCAACAAAATTGATAGCGCCGCCGGTGCGCTGGTACACCACCACGTTCTTGATGCTGTCGCAACCGCCCAGCGCCAGCGCTTCGTCGACGATGGCCTTGAGCGGCAGGCGTTTGCCGCCGCGCGCTTGTTCGTCGGCGGTCAGCACGGCGACCGCGCCGGCGTCGATGATGCGTTCTTGCAGCGACTTGGCGGAGAAGCCGCCGAACACCACTGAGTGGGTGGCGCCGATACGGGCGCAAGCCTGCATCGCGACCACGCCTTCGACCGACATCGGCATGTAGATGACGACCCGGTCGCCCTTTTTGATGCCCAGTGATTTCAGGCCATTGGCGAACTGGCAGACTTTTTTGTGCAATTCGCGATAAGTGACCTTGCTGACATCGCCGCTGTCGGTCTCAAAGATGATCGCGACTTTATCGGCGTTGCCATTGTGCAAATGGATATCGAGACAGTTGTAGGAGACATTCAGCTTGCCGTCGTCAAACCATTTGTAGAACGGTGCGTCGGCTTCGTCCAGCACCTTGGTGAAAGGCGTTTGCCATTGCAGGTTTTCGCGGGCCAGGCGGCCCCAGAATCCCTCATAATCCTGCTCGGCCTCGGCCACCAGGGCGCGATAGGCGTCCATGCCGGAAATGGCTGCAGTCTTGGAAAATTCTGCCGGGGCCGGAAAAATGCGGGTTTCCTGACCAAAGGTTTCGATGTTCGCCATGCTGTCTCCTGCTTTTTAATAGTTAGTGCTAAACATAAACTTTTACACTTACTCAAGTCTTACACAGATTCTTTTGCTAACGCTACCAGAGCGCCCTCAGTCGGTTATCATCGCACATTCAGCCCAATACGACAGCTCATGCATCCTACCAAATCTTATGTTTACCTGGCACTGGCCATGATGCTGGTGGGTGCCAATATCGGTTTCGGCAAGGCAATCATTGCCGTGATGCCGGTGCTGGTGTTCGGCCTGCTGCGTTTTGTGATCGCCGTGATCGTGATGGCGCCGCAGTTTTTCAAGGCGGCGCCGCGCCTGGCGCGCCACGAGTGGCTGACACTGTTTGGCCAGGCGTTCTTCGGTACTTTTTTATTTACGCTGTGCATGTTGTACGGCGTCCAGCACACCACCGCCACCGCCGCCGGGGTAATCACCAGCACCTTGCCGGCGGCGGTGGCGATTCTGTCGCGCCTGATCCTCAAGGAAAAACTGCAGCCGCGCACGCTGGCTTCTATCCTGCTGGCGATCACCGGCATTGCCGTACTCAACCTCAGCAAAACCGATGGCGGCGACAGCTCGCTGGTGGGCAATCTGTTTGTTCTGGCCGCGGTGCTCTGCGAAGCCACTTATGTGGTGTTGTCCAAGCGCTTGACGCAAACCCTGTCGCCGATGCGGATTACCGCCTACAGCCATTTGTTCGGCTTGCTGCTGATGCTGCCGTTCGGCCTGACTGCCGCCCTGTCTTACGATTTCAGCCAGGTCACGGCCGGCATGTGGCTGCTGATCGTCTGGTATGCGCTGGCGGCCAGCGTGATCGTGTTCTGGCTGTGGTTGACCGGCACCAAGCATGTGCAAGCCAATGTGGCCGGCATCTTCACCGCCTTGATGCCGCTGGCGGCGGCCTTTATCGGCGTGGTGTTTTTGCATGAGAATCTGAGCTGGGGCCACTTTGCGGCACTGGCGCTGGTGCTGACCGGAATTGCGGTGGCCAGCTGGCCGCAGCCCATGAAAACCGTACAAGAAGTGTAAAATAGCGACGCCTTATTCCTTTCCAACAATACCAATGAGCAATATGCAGACTGCCGCGCCTGACAAAACCGTAGGCGCCTTGCCGCATTGCGCCCCTGAATCAGGCCGACGGCGCGCATTGGCCGCCGCAACTATTTTCCTGTAATTGTTGTGTTTTCCCCGAAAGTCTTTACCGATTATCTTTACAAAGAAACGCCATGACCTCCATCACCACCGTCAAGCAAGAAGATCTCATCGAGTCGGTAGCCGCTGCGCTCCAGTACATCAGCTATTACCATCCGGTCGACTACATCCAGCATCTGGCGCGCGCCTACGAGCAAGAGCAGAATCCTGCGGCGAAAGACGCGATTGCGCAAATCCTGACCAACTCCCGCATGTGCGCCGAAGGCAAGCGGCCGATCTGCCAGGACACCGGCATCGTCAACGTCTTCCTGAAAATCGGCATGGACGTGCGCTTTGAAGGCTTCAAGGGTTCGATCACCGACGCCGTCAATGAAGGCGTGCGCCGCGGTTATCTGAATCCGGACAATATGCTGCGCGCATCGATCGTGGCCGATCCGCAATTCGATCGCAAGAACACCAAGGACAACACGCCAGCCGTGGTGCACATGGAAGTGGTGCCGGGCAATACGGTCGACGTGCAGATCGCGGCCAAAGGCGGCGGCTCGGAAAACAAGACCAAGTTCGTGATGCTGAATCCATCCGATTCGCTGGTCGACTGGGTGATGAAAACCGTGCCGACCATGGGCGCCGGCTGGTGTCCGCCGGGCATGCTCGGCATCGGTATCGGCGGCACCGCGGAAAAAGCCATGCTGATGGCGAAGGAAGTGTTGATGGAAGATATCAACATGTACGATCTGCTCAAGCGTGGCCCGCAAAACAAAACCGAAGAATTGCGCATCGAGCTGTTCCAGAAGGTTAATGCGCTGGGCATAGGCGCGCAAGGACTGGGCGGCCTGACTACCGTGCTCGACGTCAAGATCATGATGCATCCAACGCACGCGGCGTCGAAGCCTGTGGCGATGATCCCGAACTGCGCGGCGACCCGCCACGGCCACTTCGTGCTGGACGGCTCCGGCCCGGCATTCATGGAACCGCCGTCGCTGTCGGAATGGCCGGAAGTGCATTGGGTGCCGGATACCGAGAAATCCAAGCGAGTTGATCTCAACACCCTGACCAAGGAAGAAGTCGCATCCTGGAAACCAGGCCAGACTCTGCTGTTGAACGGCAAGATGCTGACCGGGCGCGATGCTGCGCACAAGCGTATCCAGGAGATGCTGGCCAAGGGCGAGAAGCTGCCGGTGGATTTCACCAATCGCGTGATTTATTACGTCGGCCCGGTCGATCCGGTGCGCGATGAAGTGGTCGGCCCGGCCGGCCCTACCACCGCTACCCGCATGGATAAATTCACCGACATGATGCTGGAGCAAACCGGCTTGATTTCGATGATCGGCAAATCGGAACGCGGCCCGGTCGCCATCGAGTCGATCAAGAAGCACAAATCGGCTTATCTGATGGCCGTGGGCGGCGCAGCTTACCTGGTGTCGAAAGCGATCAAATCGGCCCAGGTGCTGGGTTTTGCCGACCTCGGCATGGAAGCGATCTATGAGTTCGACGTCAAGGACATGCCGGTGACGGTGGCGGTCGATTCCAACGGCGTCTCGGTGCACAACACCGGGCCGAAGGAATGGCAGGAAAAGATCGCGCACGCAGCGCTGTCGAAAATTCCTGTGACCACTATCTGATCCGACTTGATTCATTTAGCAGATGAGCGCTAACACCCAAGGAATGCCGATGGCGCCAGTTGCGCCCATCGGCATTTTTGATTCTGGCATCGGCGGCTTGTCGGTGCTGCAGCATATCCATCAGGATCTGCCGCACGAAGATCTTTTGTATTTTGCCGACTCCGCTTACGCGCCATATGGCGACAAATCGGAAGCGGAAATTTCCGCACGCTCGCTGGCGGTTACCGAATTTCTGCTGCAACGCGGCGTCAAGGCGCTGGTGGTGGCCTGCAATACCGCCACCACCGCCGCCATCAAAGCGATACGCACGGCTTATCCGGAGTTGCCGGTGATCGGCATCGAACCCGGACTCAAGCCGGCTGCCGCACAAAGCCGCAGCAAAATCGTCGGCGTACTGGCCACCAGGGCCACACTGCTGAGCGCCCGACTGCTTACGCTGCAACAGCAAATCAGCGCGGCCAGCGGCGTGCAATTCGAACTGCAGGCTTGCGTCGGCCTGGTGGACCAGATTGAAAAAGGCGAATTGCGTTCCGCGCAAACCGCGCTGCTGCTGCGGCGTTATATCGCGCCCCTGATAACGCAAGGCGCGGATACCCTGGTGCTGGGCTGCACCCACTACCCTTTTGTCCGTCCGCAGATCGAAAAAATCGTCGGTGAGATGACGGCGCAGCCGGTTGCCATTATCGATACCGGCGCTGCGGTCAGCCGGCAGCTGAGCAAGGTCTTGAGCGAAAACAATCTGCTGCATGGCCCTGCGCGCACGGGCCAGGTAAATGCTTTCACCAGCGGCAGCCAGTCGGCCCTCAGGACCACGTTTGCCAACTTGCTGCAACTGCATCCGCCGGTGTCGGTAGTGGCCACAATCGCCCAGCCGACGGGAATTTCGTAATTAGCTATTATTTGATTTGCCAGGCAGCGGGTTACTTTGTATAATAGCGAGCTGTCCTAGTGCTAAACAAGCACGACAGTATTTGCAGTAGTCAGGCAATGGTGGCTGTAGCTCAGTTGGTAGAGTCCAGGATTGTGATTCCTGTTGTCGCGGGTTCGAGTCCCGTCAGCCACCCCAGATAATTCAATAAAATCAAAAACTTAGGAGTTTCACTGGATTTCATGCAGTGAATTTTCCAACGGTTTTAAGATTTTTCCAACGAAGCCCATCATTGCGATGGGCTTTTTTGTTTGTCCGGACGATTTGTCATCTCGACCGCCGCCGTTGTCCCATTGCTCGAAAGACACTATTGCAGCAATTCGTAAACCACGCATCTTGCTTATTCATACAGTATATTTGAGGTGATAGAATGATTGCCAGAATGAAATTCTTAATCCATGACCATGGAAAGTAGCGACTATTATCAGACAGTCCCGATCAAAGCCGTTACCACGTAAAATGCGTTGAAGCGGCATTCACGCCATCGGCAGAATAGTGCATAAAGATAATGAGCATATTTAGTAACATTTCTGATAATGTGCCGGCATACAACTTTCCCTCATCCCATTTCAGGCTGTGCATTTTGTTTGACCAACACCTATCAATAACTTAAAAGTTATATATAATGATTTATGTTCAGGTTCATCCTGTCGCCGAAGCTGAACTTGATGCTCTCTGGGAAAGTGATCCAGACAGCGCAGCGACCATTGCCGTTTTGCTTGACGAAATGGAATCCTGTCGCGATATGGCTGAAACCTTAACGTCACGCGGTTATCGATGCATTCACGATCCAGCGTATGAAGTAAAGCGTTTTGAAGCTTTTTG
>NZ_JAGQEG010000056.1 GCF_018305005.1 Collimonas silvisoli | reverse complement strand
CGGCAACGATTAGTCGCCCTGCTGAACGAAGACCGACCCGGTCGACATTACGACCGGGTCGTCAAAGCGCTACCTCAACGTTACTCCGTCCGGGTCCTGAAAAGAGACCTTAACTGAACGGCATTAGGCTCGTCAGACTTCTTTATAACGACGTAACCCCGGCTGCGCTTAAGGCCTGTTTAAGCGAAAACTCCAACTCAATAGGGCTTGTTTCAGATGAAGGGGCCAGCATGTTTAGCGGTGAAGCGATGACTGACTTCAGCCTACATAACCGATTGTGGGGCGGCGCTACGATTCAGGTCGACCGTGCGAAAAAAAGTCTCATCGTTGAGGACCCAAGACTCACAATTTCGGTGATGATGCAACCTGGCGCACTCCACAGATATTTTGACCGAAAAGGAGAGCAAGCCAGAGAGGAAGGCTTTTTTGCACGATTCAATTTTTGCAGCCCGCCGTCGACACAGGGAACGCGCTTTATTTACAACCCGGTCACTTCGTGGCAGCATCTTCCGGTATTTCAGGCCCGAATCCGTGAATTAGCAGATGCGAATGTTGGTCAGGAGGGTGAGCCTGTGGAAAAAATTACCCTATCGTTTACTCCCCAAGCCCAACGTCGTTGGATTGGTGCACACAACGACATTGAAGCAGGAGTAAGTCCAGGGCGAGAATTTTTCAACGTAAAGGACTACGCGGCAAAGCTTGCAGATAACGTGGCGCGACTGGCAGCACTCTTTCATTATTTTGACGGTAACGAAGGTCAGATCTCCCTCGACACCCTGGAACGTGCGATAACGGTGCAGATATGGTTTGCGAATGAATATCTCCGGCTGTTTTCGCCGTCACAGATGCCTCAGGAGCAGCTGGACGCGAACAATCTTGAAATTTGGATCGCCCAATATGTGAAGCGGATCGGTTTGCTGCTAAATATTAAGCGCAATTACATTCTTCAGTGCGCTCCGGTTAGGGCGCGCTAATGCGTTCCTCGACGCGCAGCGAGCCGCTGGAGCAGTAAAAAAAGCTATTTCAAAAAGTAACTGAATACTTCCCGGTGGTCTGGATGGTGTTTGAATTGCCGGGGCCGACCGTTGCAGTATCGAAAAGCTTTCTAAGTGTTGATTTGCGTCGAAAACTGACCCACTTAGCTGGATAATTTGCATCGAAAATTGACCCACGTATAGACCACAATCCTACTCAATATAGTGAGTGGGAGATTGGAGTGATCGACGTGGCATTATTAGGCATTATTCGACGCTGGCACCTTCGTGACCAGGTCTCCTTGAGGGAGATCGCCAGGCGCTTGGGAATCTCCAGAAACACCGTCAGACGTTATTTACGCTCTGAGGTCATAGAGCCTGCTTATCGGGATCGACGCACTCCCAGCGCTCTTGATCAGTACGCCTTCAAACTTTCATCCTGGCTTAAAACTGAAGCGACCAAATCTCGGAAGCAACGCCGCAGCTTGAAACAGATCCATGCCGATCTATGTGCGCTAGGTTTTGAGGGATCGTACGACCGGGTTGCTGCCTTTGCGCGGCAGTGGCGAGTGGATCAACAGGATAGGGTCAATTTCGCAAGCAAAGGCACAGGCTTACCCATCACTGTCATATTATTGAAACGGGAAACGACAGTTATCGCTTTAAAAACAGTTCAACACGAAAAGCCGAACAGGAGGGCAAGACCCAATTAATCTCCATATGACGCAGAAGTCGTAATTAGGAATGGGTCAGTATTCGATACAAAATGCGGGTCAGGATTCAGTGCAATTCAACAGACCTGCATTCAAAAATGAATCTCAGCCTAGTGTTACTGACTATATAAACGTGCAAATATTCTTCCTACATACTCACCGATTTCGTGTTTCTCGTGCATGTATTTTTGTAATGTACGATCAATCGAAGTTATTTCTTGTCCGCGCTGACGGTGCATCGAAAACGATACTAGAAAAGGCTCTGGATAAGGTCTGGACGTAGTACGCCAATCTCGACGGCACAGAAAAATGCAACAGCGGCGACGGCGATAACGATGTAGTGAAAAATCTTCATTCCTCTTTTATTCGCACCGGGAATGCTGAAAGGTGCGTTCGACTTACACCCGCCGCAATAGGTTGCTGATGGGGCGAATCGCTGGCCGCAATTGGCGCATTTGGATAGACGCATTTTTACTATCGATACCCCTGACTGGGTAATATAAATCAGGTTTTACCGCCCATCTCCGCACTATCCAGAGCTGAAAAACTTCCGGCAGTTTCTTGTCCAAGGCCCCTTGTATTGTGTCAACGGAGTCCCGATCAATGGTTGCGTCAGTCTTCGGAGAATTGATTCGCATTTTATAGTCGGTCTCTTTCGGCACAACTGGCCTGTTGGAAGTTGACATGCGCTCCGGTTTCAACGGCTTGGCTTCCAAAGTCCAGACGGCTTTGCAGGAAGATCCATACAGCGGGCACGTATTCGTGTTCCGTGGCAAGCGCGGCGATATCATCAAATTACTCTGGTGGACCGGCGACGGCCTATGCTTGCTGGCCAAACGGCTTGAGCGTGGCTGATACCACCGATAACATCTCCCATGAGCCTTCTCTGGTGATAAATATGGTTGCGTAGTTGTCTTGTAGAATTTTTTCTGAGTTACACTTACCCAAAAAGCGGACTCAACGACCGCACGATATTCACCCGCGAACCACCGGCAAGCGGCACATTGACCAAGGATCCGGAGAGCGCTAAAAGACTCTGGCCGGAGGGTGCGCTGAAACTGAAAGGCGTCGAAGAAGTCACCCCGCCCATTGATCCATAAGGGCCATAGGTCACACCATTTTTCGTCTTGAACGTGAGTTGAGCGACGCAGTTCCAACCATACCACACGCCGGTTGCGCCCGATACCGAAACAATGACGTCTCCGCTGGCCACCTCGATGGAAAATGCCGACCCACTGGTATCGCCATGCTGCGGCAAGGAATAGGTGCCATTGGTGACTTGAACCGCGTTCAATATCTCTCCTGCCATCACGTTCATTCCGGTAATGAGCGGATTGCCCAACAACGTGATCGTCGGGCCGTCATTAAAGGACATCGCATTGACCTGCATGGAAGTCGTTGCTGCGCTCGATAGGGGTTGCGCATTCAGGCTGTAATCGACGGGCTGAATGGCAAAGCTGCAACCGAAACTCGTCCCGATGGCGCCGAGATTAGGAATCCATGCCGTATTCGCGCAAACCCGCATCAGCCATTGCGGCGAGGCGCCGTCCGTCCTCCATATGTCGAAGAAGCGCGCTGCGCTGGCAGGATAGGTCCAGGTCAGGAGCGCGCCCATCGTCGCCTGGTCGGAATAGACCGGTTGCGCGCTCAATGCTTGAACAGATGCCGGTGGTGCCAAATCTGCCTGCGCCACGGAGATCAACCCGATGGTCACGCCGTAGTTGGCGCCGGGCGTCTGTCCATTGTTGGCTGGTCCCACAACGAGCACGACCTCGCTGATCGTTTTCCCGATGTTCGCAGTCATCGTTTCCATGACTGCCAGCCATCCGTTGAGCGGCGCCGCCGTAGACGAGGTTGTGTAGAAGGATCCGTCCGAGAACACCAATCTGATCTGAACCTGGGGATAACAAGCAGGGGATAGCGGATTGAAGACCACCTGGATGTTTGTCGGTTCGGCCACTTGGGCTGCGATATCGTAAAGTCTATAGGATGCGATATCGGTCGCCTGAGCATTCGTCCCCTGGACGACGAGGCAAGCCCCGCCGTCATAGCCGGCGCCATAGGCGAAGCTCATGCCAAAGGATGTGGCGCTTCCCGGCAAGGCCCAGTAGCGATAGGTAGGCTGCGCTCCTTCCAAGCTGAGGTTGCTCCAGGCGGCTGAACTTGCCGGGTTTCCTCTGACGACGAAATTCTCTCCGCATCCACGGTCGAAATTTGTAGCGAAGGGTAATGCACCACCGACGATCCGCTCGGGAATGTATTGTGCAATGCAATTCGAAGTGAGGCTTGATCCCGAATTATGTCCGGATCCGCTTCCAATCCAGAAGCTGATATCTGACTGCTCGAAATTCTGATGATGCGGCTGCGGCGAAGCGCCTTGTGCGGTTTCAAACGTCCAGCCTGGCGCAAAGAGACCGGTAGAGGTTTTGTAGTTTACACATTGGCCGACCGCCCAGATCGCATCGTCGCCGGGCTTGGTATTGCCGGGATAACCGCCGGAACGCCCATAAACGTCAACGCCGGTGAATACTCCGGTAGCCGAACGATCGTCCCCAGAGGTCGTCTGAACCGATGTCGGAAGATATCCGGCAGGATCTCCGAACCAACCATAATTGGGGAAAAAGCCGTCGCTGACGATTGCGTTGCTCGGCCCAAAAAAGGCATTGTTTTCACTGTTCAAGCAGTTCTGGTAGAAGAGTTCCCCGTTCGGCAAGACCGAGTCATACCAGACGACGAGGGCGTTCGGATTGACCGCCCGCAGAGCGGTGCGAAGATCCTGGACAAATGAAATCAACTGACTCCCCTGCGCGGCACCCATCCCGTTGATTTCGACATTGAAGAACCAGCCTTCGAACCCGTAATGCTGAGCAATTGCCGTCAATTGCTGGATGCATTGCGTACTATTGCCCAGCATCGTCGTCATGTCGGAGAGGCTGCTGCCTTCGAAGTCGATCGTGCCAATCACCGGCACGCCGTGCAGATGTGCGGCGTTGATCCACCAGGTTGTGGGCACATTGATCCTGTGGTGGGCGAAGTAGCAGAAATTGTCCAGGTACTCCCAGAACGTGAAATTGTAGGTGTCGATCGTAGCGACGCCCTGAGGGAAGAGGTCGCCTTGGCTGACATAGCCTCCCTTGAAGTCGCTACAGTCTTCGACTAACGCCCCCGAGATTGCCGGCCTTGGACGTAGCGGAACCTGGGCGATGTTGAAATTATCGAAGGCTTGCGTGCCAGGCGTCCAAGCCAGCAATGCGTCGATACTGCTGAGATAGAAGGATTGTGGCGCGGTCGAAAAGGAGCTCATGTTTTTTCTCAAAGAAGCGATTCAATAAAACCGACGAAGTGGGCTATATGTCCACGTTGATCGAACAAAAATTCACATTAACGCTTTTGATAATGGTTTCCAGTTTTCGGATTTTTGTAATGTCCGCCCTTGTGCGAAGACCCGTGTCCGCCAGAGTAGTGCCCGCCTCGACTTGCATGGTTACCGCTATGGACGCCACTGAGGCTTCCTCTTGCATAGACGGGAAACGCCATTGCCAAAGATAGCAACCCAATCAGTACACTTTTCATATTTTCCTTTGAAGTCATTGGAGCCAAGTGCCGACCCCGCCATGGTGCGAGCAGGTTCCACGATGATGGGTGCTAAAACTGTAGGAGCCGTCCCGGCATCGGGCTGACGCACCTGCAGGGACTTCGCCGGATTTACTCTTCGATGGGGAATGCACTTCCTGCTTGTCTTTGTTGAGATAGTGCTTGTGCGTCTGAAGATCGGCTTCGTTCGGCTGGACTTGCTGCGTACGAACTTCAACGGAGGCCTGTTTGTCATCCGCGTGAACACCTAGCGCAGCTGTGGCGAGAAATATTCCGACAAGTAAGCCCCTGGACACTCCGGCCCAAGTTCGCTTTATGCCTGCCATGGTGATTGATTTCATGCGGATTCTTCTGGCAGGTCGGATTGGCGGTCTTTTTAGAAAAAAGATGTGCTAGCTGGCAACAGTATCCAAATCAATGCAGCGCTTCAAGCTGTCAACTTTGATAGCTTGCTTTTTACAAAGTCATCTGTAACCGACATGAAATTCTGTGAAATTTGTAGGTGAAGAGCCGGTATCAAAGACTCTGATGTTTCTTAGATAATGCGCGAGGCATTGTGGCATTGAAATTAAACAGCAGTAATGCGGGACACGTTTTTTGCAATAGACTGTCTTGCTGTATCACTGTCTGATTCTATTCGTCAACATTATGGTCACCTCTCGTCCTAAAAAACGTCTTGCATCGACTCCGCGGCGTATTCGTCCCCCGTTTGTTTGGACTGCTAAGGCCGACGCTCTGCTGGGCAGGACTACAGATGCGGCGATTGCAAAAAAAAATGGGCCTCAGCCATGGACAGGTTCGCTTGCGTCGACAGTCACTCGGCATTCCTGCCGCGATACGCCGTCCAGAAGCGCTCAAGAAGATCACTGCCAGAAGCGGTGCTCTTCCAGTCCCGTCAGAATCGCATGAACAACGTCGACAGGACGCCAATTTCTGATTGATCAGCCGCATGTTCAAAGAGCGAGGAGCGCGTTTGCCGATACCGAAGATAAGGCGTTGACGGCTTATCTGGAACGGGAATTAGCCCAGGTGTACTCCAAAAGTCTGCACCCACCATCTTGCCCGTATTGTCAGTCGCGGCGTACGATCTTGCAGCAAAAGCCACATGGATGCCATCCATTACCGCGCTTTGCCTGCCGGACATGCAAGCAGAGTTTCAATCGCGTGGCCGGTACGCCGTTGTTCCGATTGCGTGCGGCAAAACTTCCCCTGTTTATTCGACTGCTATCCCAGCAAATTCCGTACAAAGAAGCGGCGCGACGCCTTGGAGTCAGTATCGACGCCATCCAAAACTGGGCAAAGAAATTCAGGATATGGCTGTTGCAACTCGATCCCACTGGAAAATGGGAGAAGAAAGTACGCTTGGGGATCAAGGCACGTCCGCATATCCGTTGCCCGCGCTGCGGCGTCGATGGTGAGAAACATTTTGTTGGATATATGCCCACCGGCGAACGTAGATTGTGCTGCCCAGCCTGTGGCACGGCATTTGGCATTAGCGATGCCGAAAGTCTGGCGCGGGAGACGGTCCGCCTTGAGGTCTTCCACGACCCTGGCAAGGTAACTCTTGATACCGAGACTAGCGATTCGTAATCGGTTTTTGCTTGTGTTTGGAGAGTGAAACTTGCCTTTGTGATGTCAATTAACCACAAATGTGTCAAAGATTGCAAAACAACACATGTTGCAAAGAGTTTCTGTAGATAAATAGAATGCTATTTTGTAAAATCGAGCAAATTTAATTGCAACATTTACAAAGAAAGCAACAATGGGGAAGCATGCGGAGATCACGAACAGTCACCAGGTCATCGTGACCAGAGCTGAGCGCCGGAAGCCGCTCGCGCTGTTGATTAGTTTGTGGCTGGGTACGTCCGTATCGGGCTGGGCGGCTGACATTGCAAGATGTCGCTTGGCGATCACATTTCTGATTTGAAAATGAGAAAGTGATAAAAAATATATGACCGCGACCCAAGTACCTCTATTGACCGAGGGGGTTGACAAAAATAGGGACGTATTGTTTGATAACTTAATCCGCGATGCTGTCTCAGTCCAGACCATTGACGACTTCAAACAATGGACGCGTGAAGCAATTCGCCCTATTTTTCCTCACGAAACATTGGGTTGTGGATACGGCCGTATCCATGCCGGCGGGGTCGGAACTGATGGAATCATTGCTGTCGACTACCCCATTGAGCATTTGAAAGATATTTGTAATAAGGCTGGCGGCCTTGATACGCCAATTTTGCGCCGCTGGCTGATGACGCGTGAGCCTCAACTGTTTGACGGTGATGTGCCTTGGCCAGACATACCCCAACATTGGTTTGAGCAGTTTCAACGACATGGGATGAAAAACGTTGCAGCACACGCCGTCTACGATACTGAGCGCTGCATTGGCACCTATCATAGCTTTCATCGCATTCCAGGTGTTTTAGGCGAAACGCATATCGCCATGTTGAAGCAACTGGCCCCGATCATGCACGAAGTGCTGTGTCGCGTGATTGAGAATCTGAACAATGTGAATGCCTTTGAAGCTCGTCTATCTTCACTATCCGTACGCGAACGCGAGATTCTGCGCTGGGTGGCTCAAGGCAAAACAAATCGAGAAATTGCAGAGGCGATCTTCTTGAGTGAAATGACAGTCAAGCACCATCTGATGCGCATATTCCAAAAACTGGGGATGGAAAATCGGACGCAGCTGGTGAGTCGTCTTGCCGAACATGAAGCGCGTGTGCAACCCGCATATGGGGTCAAAATATTTTAAGTCTCCCCCGTTGCCGACGAGGGAATGGTGTGGCTAGCACCATGCCGATGGCGTGCAAAAAGGAACTAAAGTTCTATATACCGTCAATCAAAGATGCGATATTTTGACGCATCTCTTCAATTTATATAAAAAAATGAGAGCGTGAAATCAACGCATCTCAATACGTCAGTAACAATAATAAAGGCAGTAATGTATGGGGAAGCGTTTTAAACGCAAGGGGAGTCTGTCGCTTGCCAAGGGTATGTGCATGACATTGCTGTTGGCATCCGTATTGCCAATCGGTCGCGCTCAAACGGTACAAACAACGGACAGCGAAGAACAGCGTCGCCGCAGCCAGGCCGAAGCGCAGGAGCGCCAGCGCCAGTTGCAGGCGCCGAACGTCAATTTGCAAGGCGCTGCGCCAGCGGAAGACATGGACAGCCTGGCGCTGCCGGCCGAATCGCCGTGCTTTGTGATTCGCCAGTTTGTCCTCGATGTTCCGACCCAACTGTCGCCAGCCATTCGCGCCGCGGGCGCCAGTGACTTACCGCACGATCCTTTCCGGTTTGCAGTCAATTACCTTCGCCAGTATGAAGGAGCCTGCGTCGGTAAAGAAGGTCTGAATGTGATCGTCAAGCGGGTGACCAATCAAATTCTAGCCCAGGGCTATAGCACCACGCGCCTAGGGATTCCCGAGCAGGATCTCGCCAGCGGTACATTAAAACTGGTCCTGGTGCCTGGCGTGATCAGGGCGATCCGCTTTAGTGATCCTACTCTGTACGGCACATGGAAAACCGCTTTTCCGACCGGGCCTGGAAACTTGCTTAACCTGCGCGACCTGGAGCAGGGGCTGGAACAAATGAAGCGCGTGCCGAGTCAGGATGTGGATATGCAGATCGTTCCTGGCGACGCGCCAGGCGAAAGCGACGTGATGATTGCCGTGAAACGCAGCAAGCCGTGGAAGCTGACCGGTACGCTGGACGACAGCGGTGCCAAGGGAACCGGCAAGTTGCAAGCTGGCTTGAATCTGGCGGTCGACAATCCCCTGGGGCTTAACGATCTATTCAATATTGGCATCAGCACCGATGCCGACCGCAAGGCTGGCCAGCGCGGTACCACCGGCAACAATATTTACTACGCTATCCCTTTCGGATACTGGAACTTCGCGGTCTCTGGCAGCACGTATGATTATCACCAAGCAGTGGCGCAAGCCAGTCAGCCATTTATTTCGCATGGCAAGTCGCGCAATCTGGAACTGAAGATTTCGCAACTGTTCCAGCGTGACCAGATGCAAAAGAACAGCTGGCAATTTAAGGTCGGCAAGCGCTGGAGCCATGCCTATGTGGACGATACCGAAATCCAGTTACAAAACCGTGATACCACGTTCGCCGAGCTGGCTTGGGTACACACCCACTACTTCGGCAGCGCGCAACTGGATCTGTCTGTCGCTAACAGATGGGGCGTCAACTGGCTCAACGGTCAGACCTATCTGAAAGATCTGAACGGACAAGAAAATCCTGCCACCAACAACCTGCACTACACCTTGCAGACCATCGACGCCACCTTGAGCGTGCCGTTCAAGATCGCTGATCAGCCTGTGACCTATATCGGCACGCTGCACGGTCAAGCCTCGCGTTCGCAACTGATCCTGGCCGATCAATTCAGCATCGGCAACCGGTACACGGTGCGCGGCTTCGATGGCGAGTTGACTCTGGCCGCCGAACGCGGATTTTATTTGCGCAATGAATTGAATCTGCCGATTGCCAACAGCGGGCAGTCGGCCTATGTCGGCCTCGACTACGGACAGGTCTATGGTCCCAGCGTGCGCGGCTGGCCGCAGACAGCCGATAGACCGGGCAATGCCGGCTTGCTGGGCAATAAGCTGGCTGGCGCCGCAATCGGTCTGCGCGGCGGCTTGTCCGGGTTGACCTACGACGTGTTTTCCAGCTGGTCACTGCTCAAACCACAAAGCTTTAAGACTGCGACGCCAGCAGTTGGTTTCAGTCTCGCCTATCAATATTAATCACCAATAATAGAGAATAAAAATGCAAATGGTCTATCAAAAGAAAATCGCCTTCCAGTTAGCAAACGTCGTTGGTTTGGTGTGTCTGGGAGCGTTGAGCGCATGTGGTGGCGGTGGAGATAACAACAGCACAGCTAATGCCGGCAGCACTTCGCCAGCCGTCACTGCGCCAGTGACAACGCCGGTGGTTACGCCTGCGGTCAATACTTTGCCCTTCAAACGCATGGGAATCGACTTCAGCACCAAAGGGGTGACAGAAGGAGTAGACCTGGGGGCGACGATAGATACGTCTGCCAATATCACCTTCGCGCATCAGCCATCAGGCACGCAGGATACTGGACCTAGTATCAATTTCACCTTCGCATCCGGGTTACCGGGTGGCAGCGTTGTAGCGAGCCACATCTTTTCGATCAGCAATGGCGCCGCCAACAAGAACATCAGGATACTGGCGCCGAATGCCACCAAGATGGTGCAAAACGTCGCCTGGCGCAATATCGATGATCCAACGGTGCTGGGTTTCGACCTCGCAGGGTATCCGACCGATCTCACAGCAGTGACTTGGCCGGCTACGGGCACAGCGACTTATACCGGCACGGCTTTCCAATACACGATGGAAACCAGTAACACTCCGGGAGTAACAAGTAGTGGCCGCGCGCTGTACACCTCAGATGTCGTCGCCACGGTGAATTATGCAGCCCAAACAATCACTATCGCCGTTTCTGGTAATCCAGTCCTCGTCGAGAGCAGCGGCACACCATCCGTTGTTGATCCAAGTAAATTCGCCAGCACGTTGACGTATACCGGCGTCAGTTATTACGCATTGAGCCACACATTTGACAGTCCGGCGCTGACGAGTGGATTAGGACTCGGGGGCGGCAGCAACATGTTGCGTTTTTTTGGCCCTAATGCAGAAGAGTTTGGCGCTATTTTCCAATTCGGCGGTTATCTGAATTCCAATACGGCGACGCAATTCATTGCCTTGGCGCTGCGCAAACAATAACCCCGCATTTCAGCCATACCTGGTTCCTCGTCAACGTCTGATGTTGTTGACGATGGAATCTGAGATTACTTCTTTCCCTACTTTGGATTCACCATGAACAAGCAAGCGTATCGCGTCATCTTCAATAAAAATCGTGGGATGTTGGTCGCGGTTGCAGAAAATGTTCCGAGTCAGGGTAAAGGCAGCCAATCGGGTAGCTCATCCGCCGTGACCCATTCGCCGCTGATGCGCTTCGCGCAATTGGCGGTCGCCGTGGCCGCCTTGTTTGGCGGCGTCGCCATTGTGCAGGCGCAGATTGTCGCCAACCCGACGGCTGCGCCGAACATGCGCCCGACCGTTGGCGTTACGGCGAGTGGCATTCCCTTGATTCAGATTGCACAGCCGAATTCTGTGGGACTTTCGCATAATCAATTCAGCACCTTCTCGGTCGGAAGCCAAGGTGCGGTCCTGAACAATTCCCAGGTGGTGACCGGGACTCAACTCGCGGGTCAAGTTCAAGGCAACCCCAATTTATCGGGCGGCAGCGCCAACGTTATATTGAATGAGGTGGTGGGCGGCAGCCGCAGTCAATTGAATGGCTATCTGGAAGTGGCCGGACAGAAGGCGCAAGTCATTATTAGTAACGAAAACGGCATCACCTGCTCGGGCTGCGGCTGGATCAACACGTCGCGCGCTGTCCTGACGACAGGGGTGCCGGTCTTCGGTGGCGATGGCAGCCTGCAGGCCTTCCGCGTGACGCGTGGCGATATTCAAATCAACGGCCTCAACGCCGCCAATACTGATCAGTTGGACTTGATTTCCAGATCTGTCGCCGTCAACGGCCAGTTGTGGGCTAACCAGTTGAACGTTGTCACCGGAACCAATCAGGTCAATTTTGCTGATTTAGGTGTGCAGACCATCCAAGGCGACAACAACAAGCCGACCATCAGCATCGACGTAGCCGCACTTGGCGGTATGTATGCCAACAAGATCCGCCTGGTAGGCACAGAAAATGGCGTCGGAGTGAGAAGCCTGGGTGGCATTGCTTCGCAGGCCGGTGACCTGAACCTGGACAGCCAAGGCCAAATTACCTTGGCCGGCCACACCAGTGCAACCGGTTCAGTGACGATACATAGCCATGACGGCGTCGTCAACAGCGGCACGGTATATGGCCAACAAGCCGTTTTGGTTTCTAGCGACAATCAAATTGCGAACACCGGGACAATCGCTGGTCAGTCAGACCTGACGTTGTTCGCGGGCAGCATCGCCTCGACC
Organism: Collimonas silvisoli; assembly: GCF_018305005.1. Taxonomy (GTDB): domain Bacteria; phylum Pseudomonadota; class Gammaproteobacteria; order Burkholderiales; family Burkholderiaceae_D; genus Collimonas; species Collimonas silvisoli. The sequence continues at coordinate 26,352 of NZ_JAGQEG010000056.1, read as the reverse complement.
GGCGTCCTCGGTGCCGGTATCGACGCCAACAGCCAGGCCACACAATCTGGCAATCTCAACCTGGTGGCTGCTGGCAGCTTGTCGGCAACCGGCCAGAATGTGGCCGGCGCGAATGTGGCGATGAATGGCGCGAGTTTGGATATTTCGCATGCGCACACCAACGCCGCTGGCAGTACGACACTGACGGCGCGCGCCGGCGACATCAACCACACCGGTGGCAATATCCAATCGGCAGGGGCGGCAGCGCTGAGCGCCAACGGCGCCGTGATCAACGATCAGGGCATCATCAATGCCTCGCAACTGACTTCCCAATCCACCAGCCTCTCGAATCACGGCGGCACCTTGAATCAGTCGGGTAGCGGCGCCACGAGCATCATCACAAGCGGCCTGTTGGACAACAGCGCGGGTGTCATCACCACCGCCGCACAAAACGTCACTCTGCAAGCGGGCAGCCTTTCCAACGATGCGGGCCAACTGAGCCACACCGGAACCGGCACCTTGACCGTGAACAGCGGCGCCATGAGCAACGTGGCCGGTAATGTAGCGACTGGCGGGCAATTGGCCGTCACTGCCGCCAGCGTGAATAACCAGCGCGGCCAGTTGATCGCAGCAGGCGCCGAGAACATCGCGGTGACCGGCGCTGTGTCGAATAATCAGGGCGTGCTGCAATCGGGGTTGGGCATGACGGTGCAGGCGAGCGCCATCGACAACAGCGGCGGTCGCATCACCTCGCTCGACGCCAGCGGTTTGACACTGTCCACCACGGGCCAACTCACCAATGCGGCAGGCACGACGACAGGCGGTGCTGCTGGCGGCGTCATCGGCGGGAACGGCAGCGTATCGCTCACTGCTGCGAACGCGACCAACAACGGCCAGATCACGGCCAGCAACAATCTCATCGCCAGCGTCAACGGCGTGTTGGACAACAGCGGCGGCCATCTTGCTGCAGGACAAACGCTACGAGCCAATGCCGGCGCACTAACGAATAACAGCGGTGCTATCGATGCGGCCACTGTCGCGCTAACGATTACCCAGTTAAACAATTCTCACGGCAAAGTCAGCGCGGACCAGCTGACGATCCACAGCACGAACCTGACCAATCAAGCGGGACAGTTGTCGCAGTTCGGTACCGGCGCCAACGTGATCGACGTCGCCGGCACGCTGGACAACAGCGTGGGCGGCCTGATTCAAACCAACAGCACCGACCTGACGCTGACGCCGCAGACGCTGAACAATTCTGGCGGATCCATCGCGCATGCGGGTGCGGGCACCCTGACGGTTAATACCGGCAGCGGTGCGGTGCAGAATCAAAACGGCAGTATCGCCACCAGCGGCCAGTTGGCGTTGACGGCTGGTAGCGTCAATAACCAGGGCGGGCAATTGACAGCCTATGCCGGTGAAACGTTGGCCGTCGCCGGTGCGTTGAACAATGCGCAAGGCACTGTGCAGGCGGCGAAGGCATTGCAGGTCAGTGCTGGCAGCGTCGACAATACCGGCGGTCATATTGTCTCGCTCGACGCAAGTGGACTCACATTGACCAGCACTGCCCAGTTGACCAATGGCGCTACCGGTGTGATCGGCGGTAACGGCAACGTCGCCGTCAGTGCGACGAATGCGACGAACGCTGGCAGCATCACCGCCAGCAACAATCTGACGACGACGGTCGGCGGCACTTTGGACAACAGCGGCGGTCGCCTCGCTGCTGGTCATGCACTGCAAGCCAACGCGGGAACACTGGTCAACAACGCCGGTGTGATCGATACGAGCGCTGTCGCGCTGACGATTCCTCAATTGGACAACTCGCACGGCAAAATTACCGCCGACCAGCTGATGATTCACAGCACGAACCTGACGAATCAAGCGGGCCAGATCGCCCAATTCGGCACAGGCACAAACGTCATCGCTGTCGCCGGCGCGCTCGACAACAGCGCCGGTGGCGTCATACAAACCAATAGCGCGGATCTGACGCTGACGCCGCAGACACTGAATAACGCCGGCGGTACTATTGCGCTGGCCGGCACAGGCACATTGACGGTCGCCGCCGGCAGTGGCGTCTTGCAGAACCGGCAGGGCAGCATCGGCGGCAACGGTGCAACCAACGTCAGCGCGCTCAGTATTGCGAACCAGGGCGGCAGCATATTTGGCGAGAAGGCCACGATTATCGTGGCCAGCCAAGGGGATATCGACAATAGCGCGGGCGGCTATCTAGGCGGCAGCCAGCTGACAGTCAGTGCGGCAGGCGCCGTCAACAATACAGCGGGCAAGATCGAAGGCATGCAAACGGGCCTTACAATCAATGCGAATAGCCTCTCCAACGCAGCGGGAACGGTACAGAGTCTCGGCGGTGCGCCCTTGTCGATTACCGCCGCACAGGGCATCAGCAATGGTGTCGCCAACGGCATCGGCGGTTTCATCGGCAGCGCTGGCGCAGTCGATGTCAACGCCGGCCCGTTCGACAACAGCGGCGGCACGGTGTACGCCAAGGACACGCTGACGCTGCAATCCAACGGTCAATTAACGAATACCAATGGTGTCATCCAGAGCGGATCGAACCTGAGCGCCATCGCCAGCGGCGCGGTCGTCAATAGCAATGGCCGTATCGAAGCGAATGGCAGTACAGCGACCATGACGGTGTCGGGCAGCAGCCTGGACAATACCGCAGGTCGGATTGCCAACAGCGGTACCGGTCTCACCCAGATCAATGGCGGCAGCCAGATCACCAACACCAACGCGGCCAATACCGCCAACCTCGGCACCATCGGCGGCAATGGCGACGTGGCGCTGACCAGCAGCAACCTCGACAACAGCAGCAGCGGCCAGGTCATTGCTGCCGGCAATCTGACCTTGAACACAGGCGGGACGGTCAACAATAACGCCGGCAAGCTGTATGCCGGTAAAAACCTGCAATTGAATCAACCCGGCGCGGCGCTGACGAATATCGGCGGTGTGGTCAGCGCGGCGGGCAACATCAATGTCAACGTCGCCAGCCTTTCTAATATCTTCGGCCTGATCGCCACCACCGCCGGTGCCGGCGGCGACATTGCGTTGACGACCAGCGGCAGCCTGGACAATAACGCCGGCACGATTGCCAGCGATCATAACCTGACGTTGACGGCACCTACCTTGGCCGGCAGCGGCAAAGTGGTGGCCGGGCAGGATTCAGCAATCAGTTTACAGGGCGATTATGCCAATACGGCGATGAGCAACGTGCTGGCCGCCAACCGCGATTTGACCTTGTCGATTACCGGCAACTTGACCAATACCGGCAATCTGGAGGCGGTGCGCAACTTGACCTTGAATGCCGCCAATGTCGACAATCAGAGCAGCGGCTTGATCAATGCCGGCAATGGCGCGACTGTTATCCATTCGAGCAATGTCATTACCAACACCGGCCGGATCTATGGCAACGATATCGCCCTGGGCGCGCAGACCCTGACCAACGATGTCGATACGACCACCAATCAGGCCGGCGTGATCGCTTCGCGCAACACGCTGCAGATCGGCGCGCAGCAGATCGTCAACCGCGAACATGCGCTCATCCAGAGCCTGGGCGACATGGCCCTGGGCGGCGCGCTTGATGCGAACAACAATGTGACCGGTAGTGCCGCCAGCATTCTGAACAGTTCTGCGACCATCGATGCCGGCGGCGCATTATTCCTGCAGACGGCGTCGCTGACGAACCTGAATAATCATTTTACGACCGCCCAGCAGGTCGATCCGACGCAAACTGCGCACGTGACCCAATACAACCCGTGGTACGACCCCACCATCTGGTATAACCCGAATCAGCTGACCTGGGGTGATAGCGGTGACGGTGGCATTGTGCTGATTGATCCGATGGGTCAGCGTTACGAGAAATTCTCTAAAAAAGACTATACCCAAACCGTTTCAAACACGGTCGTCACCAGCAGCGATCCCGGCAAGATCAGTTCGGCGGGCAATATGACCTTGTCGGGCAATGTGACCAACGACAAGAGCACGATCATTGCCGGCGGCACCCTGGGCGGCACGACCGGCTCCATCAATAATATTGGCGCGATTGGGACCACCGACACGGTCAATCACATGACCGCAGGCGAAAATTATTATCACTGGGTCGAGGGTCATCCCCATCAAAATCACTATACCTACGTGAACAACGGCGCTGCCTACGATGTCAACTTGCCGTCAACCCCGCTGGCCTTGCAGGTCTGGACTGTCCAGCAGAACACCCAGCCGGCGACAGGCCCGAACCAGGCTGTCGGTAACGGTGTCGGTGGCAATGCCGTGCCGACTGTGGGCGGTCTCATGTTGGGAGCCAATCAGCCAAGTCTGACGGTTGGTGCGGCCATTGCCAATACAGTCGGCGCGGTGACAGGCAGCGGCGGCAGCAATACCGGCACTGCAGGCAATCAGCAAACCGTCTCCAATGCCAGCGGCAGCGCAGGCAAGGTCACTACCACGACCGGCAGTCACCAGACCCTCGGCACGCCGACGGTGCCATTGCCGAATCTGGTCTTACCGAACAATCAGTTGTTTACGGTACTCACGCAACCGAACCAGCCGTACCTGATCCAAACCGATCCGAAGTTTACGAATTACGGCAATTTCATTTCCAGCAACTACATGCTGGGCTTGCTTGGCTTGAATCCGGCGGTCACCGAAAAACGCCTGGGCGACGGCTTCTATGAACAAAAATTAGTCACTGACCAGGTTGCTCAGTTGACCGGCAGGCGCTTCCTGGGCGACTACGCCAGTAACGAAGAGGAATACAAAGCCCTGATGGAATCCGGCGTGGCCAGCGCCAAGCAGTTCCAGCTGACGCCTGGCATCGCGCTGACCGACGCACAGATGGCCTCGCTGACTTCCGACATCGTCTGGATGGTGAATCAGGACGTTACCTTGCCGGATGGCAGTCATACCCAGGTGCTTGCGCCGGTGGTGTATCTGACGCGTGCCGATGCCGGCGACCTTTCTCCGACCGGCGCGTTGATCTCGGGTAAAGACATCGACCTGACCATCAATGGCACGTTGAAAAATGGCGGCACGCTGCAAGCCTCCAACAACATGATTATTCAGGCAACCGATATTGCCAATACCGGTAACATTCGCAGCACGGGCAAAGACGGCACAACGATTCTGGTGGCGCAGAATGACGTCCTGAACAATGGCGGCAGTATTTCCGGCCACCGTGTCGGTGTGCTGGCCGGACGCGATGTGACGATGGGCACCGAGGCGATCTCGGCCACCAGCGTGCAGGGTACGAATACGGTGCTGGGCCGGGTGGCCAGCGTCAACGCCGATCAACTGTCGATCCACGCGGGCCGCGACCTCAATCTGGTCGCAGCCGCCGTCAATACCACCGGCGACGCGACGTTATCGGCAGGCCGTGACCTGAATCTGAAGGCAGTGAATACACAAAGCAGCTATAACGTCACTTACAACAGCGATAACCACCTCTACCTCAATCAGACCAAAGTCAATGGCACTGCCATCAATGCCGGCGGCAATTTGGCCTTGATTGCCGGTCAAGACCTGAATGCTTCCGCAGCCACCGCCAATGCCGGTGGTCAACTGGCAGTCATTGCCGGGCGCGACGTGAATATTGGGACGGCGCAGCAGGAAACCACCGCCGACCGGGCGATTTACACCACGTCGCACGGCATGATGTCGTCATCAAGCAGCCGTTCGCAACAAAATCTGCACAACACGGACGCCATCGGCAGCAGTTTTACCGGCGACGGCATTGCCATCCAGTCTGGCCGCGACACCAGCGTGCAGGGTAGCCAGGTGATCGCCAAGAGCGATTTGAATATCAATGCCGGGCGTGATCTCAACATAGTCAGTGCGCAGCAAACCAGCCAGCAAAGTTTCTCCGCCGAAGAAAAGAAATCCGGTTTCTCGGGTAGTGTCTTGACTGGCGTCAGCTTCGGCCATAGTGCGCAGGATCAGCACCAGAACGGTACGAGCGTCAACCAGATCGGCAGCGACATCAGCGGCGCTAATGTTCACACCAGTAGTGGGCGCGACACCACCATTACCGCTAGCGCCGTGACCGCTGATAAAGATGTCGGCATCTACGCCGGACGCGATATCAATGTCCTGGCTGCGGCCAATACGCAAACCTCGCAGAACGATAGCCACAGCAGCGGCACCAGCATTGGTATCATGGGCGGCGCCAATTTCCGCTTCACGAATTACAGTCAAACTAGCGCTGAACAAAACGGCAGTGGCAACGGTGTCGTGCAAAGCACCAGCCTGATTTCGGCCAATGGCGGCAATCTGGATATGCAAGCCGGGCTGGACAGCCAATACAAGGGGACTGGTCAAGGCAATGTCACTACCCAGGGCGCCGAACTGCTGGCTAAAAAACAGATGAGCATCGGCGGCAATGCAGTCGATTTGCAGGCTATCCAGGACAGCAGCAACAGCCAATTCCATGCCGAGACCCATAGCGTGACCTTGGGCAGCAGTTTGACCGGCGCTATTGGTGGCGCGCTCACCAGCATAGGGGATATGGCCACCGAGAGCCAGCACACCAGCAATGATCGCCTGAAAGGTGCGTTGGCTTTGAAAGCCGGCTATGACGCCTACAAGCTCGCGGGCGCGCTTCCCGGTGTGGGAAATGCGGTTCAAAATAGCGTCGGCGCAACGCAGGATGGTCTGGTCGGAAAGGATAATCCCGCCAATGCGGGTGCCGGCGCCGGCTTCGGCATCAGCGTCAACCTTGGCACCAGCCAAAGCAAGCAGGACAGCAAGAATAGTGCAACCCAGGCACGCGGCACGACTGCGCAAGCTGGCAGCATTGATATCACCGCACGGGAAGGCGATATCAACATGGAAGGTGCCAAGCTGCAAGCGCAAGATATCAGTCTCGATGCGGCCAAGAATATCAATCTGACGGCCGCCAAGAGCAGCGCCGATCTGCAATCCTCCAACAGCGGCAGCAGTGCCGGCATCGGCGCCACACTTGGCTCCAACGGCCAGCAAACCGGATTGAGTTTCCAGATTGGTGCATCGACGTCCAAGGGCCATGCCAATGGCACCGAGACCACCTATGACAACACGCAGATCAGCGCCACGAATCAACTGAGCATCAAGAGTGGTGGTGACCTCAACATGAAGGGTGCGCAACTGGCCGGCAACAAGGTCAAGGCTGATATTGGCGGCAATCTCAACATCTGGACCTTGCAAAACACCAGCAACTTCGACAGCAAGCAGGAAAGCGGCGGCCTCAGTTTGAGTATCTGCATTCCTCCGATCTGCGTTGGCTCGATGGTTGACTACAGCGTCAACTATGCCAAACAAGCGGTCGATCACAACTACCAAAGCGCGGTCGGCCAAAGTGGCATCGTTGCTGGCAGCGATGGTTTTGATATCAAGGTGAAGGGCAACACCGATCTGAAAGGTGCGGCGATCACCAGCACAGCTACGCCGGACAAAAACAGCCTGCAAACGGCCAGCTTGACCTATAGCGACCTGACCAACACGCAACACACCAAGTCAGAGAGTGTCAGCTTCAGCGATTCATCTAGTGGCGTCGCCGGCAACGTGATGGCTAATGTGCTGGGTAATTTGAACGGCAGCATCGGCATGCCGAAGAGCGGCGACCAGACCAGCGATACCAAGAGCGTGATCAGTCCTGCCAATATCACGATTACCGGCAGCGGCGACGCTGGGAAAGATGCGCAAAGCAAGGCAAATGTAACGACCCTGACCAGCCGTGATGCAGCCACCGCCAACACATCACTGGCCAATACCCTGACTTTACAGCAGGCACAGGATCTGCAAGCACGGCAACAGCAGGCGCAGGAGAATCAGCGTGCCGCCGGATTGGTTGGTTCGGTGTTGGCCAATGTGGTGGGCGATATCGCACAATCCAATAATTTGAAAGAGGGTTCCCTAGGTAAGATGGCGCTGCATGGAATCGTTGGGTTGATCGAAGCAAAGATCGGGGGAGGTAATGCTGCCGCAGGTATCGCGGCAGGGATGAGCGCTGAGGCGATGGCACCGATTCTGAGTGATTATCTGCTCAATCATGGTTACTCCAACGATCCAAGAAATCCGGATGCATTGAAAGCCTACAACGAGATGATGAATCTGGGAGCGACATTGGTCGGTGCCGCGTCGGGGGCGCTGGCTGGTGGCAGCACGCAGAGCGCTGCGACTGGCGCAAATACTGCGTTGATTGCGGATCGAAACAATCGGCAGTTGCATCCACAGGAAATTAAATGGACTGCGGATAGCAGTCAAAATTTTGCAGACGTGCTTTCGGAAAAATACCATCGTCCAGTGTCGCAACTGGAGGCAATGCGCTTATTGACGATGGCAGGGGAAGGCGATGTCGACAAAACCAATCAGGATTTATACGCCAAGACTTTAGGCTTATCGGGTTCTGAGTTGCGAGACCTGTATAACGATGCCAAGCAGTACATCAGTGCAAATGCAAAAGGTACTTTTACCGATGAATTTGGTGTGAAGCAAACTTTGTTTGTAGCGAAGGGCAACGACTTCAACAATTCTAGCGTTTACTCTCAGTATCGTAACAACAGTGCGTATCGAGATTATTACTGGACCGTCATGGGCGATAATCTCTTGCCTGACCATCCAACGTCACAGGAACTGGCGACTTATAATCAGCGGGAAACGTTGCGTCAAAGCAGTGCATTAAAAAATGCTTTGCCTGGTTTGGCGGTGGGAGCACTGACATTTGCCACAGGAAATATTGCTGGGCGGATGCCAGTTGTAAAACCGGCGGCTGCGGCTGAGGAGATTGCGGCTAATGCGTATGCGAAAGAAATTACTAATGCAGGAGTAGACGGTGAAATGGTGGGGCAACCACTATCGAATCGTTTAGCGTTTCAAGATGGGCGTACTCAAAATGCGAGTGACGTTAATTTGATGCATGCTGAATTCAATAATGTATCTCCTTATAAAACGGGCACGGTCGTAACGGACATGACATATGAGGTAGGGCAGCGTATGTACATGATCGTTGATAAAGATGGAAATATTGCAGGTTGGGCATCTCCAAAACCCATCAATAGTTCTCTTGAGGCTAGGACCAATTATGCGATTACGCCGGAATTTAAACCGGATATACCTTTGCCAAATGGCGGCTCTGGTTTATATGAAATGGAAGTGGAAGTAGTGAAACCGCTGCCAACACGTGTCGGTGTTGTGGGGGATCAGACATTCAAAGGTATTACTTATAATGGTGGAGAGACGCAAATTGAATTTTTAGTGCCGTCTAAAGACCGCGGTACATATTTGACTCCCATTCCAGGAACAAGAAAGCTAATAGAATGATTACTAATTTTCAATTGATTTTACTAAGTACAACTTATGATGCCGTGAATAATCCCTTTAAGCATGAAGACCCATATGGTGGTAGAAAATATGGAGCTTTATCGATAGGGTGTAGATGGCAATGCAATGGCCAGTGGGTAACGAAATTTCAAGGTTTTCCAGAACAGGCGCGGCGACAAACAATCGATGCGGACATGCTTTCTGATCATTCTGGGGTGGTTTTTGTCGAAATTGACGATGATTACAGTCGTAATAATAATGCCGTCATTTTTAATCCTGATGGCACCGAGAGAATTAGATTAACGAGCCCATACGGACAGTTTACGGCGCTAAGCCATGAAAATGATCAGTTAGGTTTTTTAGTTTGTGATGATAGAAATATCGAACGCTGGTACGCATACGATGTTGCAACAAACGAATTCACTCGTTGGCATCCGGTTCGGTGATCGCCGTCGAAAAATTTTTTGTATGAAGGCAACGCACGACATGTCGCCGGCAGACTAACAACGCAAACCGTTGAGGGAAAATTCCGCTCTTTTTGCGTGTCTTTTACGTGCCTTTGTGCTGGCAATATGCGACAACCGCTGACAACATAAGAGGGACGCTTAAATGGGTTTAATCCCTTCAAAACTGGCGCTCAAAGCCGGTTTTGACGCCTATAAGCTCGTCAGCGGCGCGTCTGCGACCGTTTCCTCTGCAGACGCGACAGATCCCAATCCGAGTAGCAGCAGTAGCGCTGGTTTTGGCATTAGCGTGAATCTCGGTACCAGCCAAAGCAAGCAGGATAGCAAGAACAGCGCGACCCAGGCACGCGGCACTACTGCGCAAGCCAATACCATTGCGATCACCAGCCGGGAAGGTGATATCAGCATGGAAGGCGCCAAGCTGCAGGCGCAGGATATCAGTCTGGATGCCGCCAAAAATATCAATCTGAGCGCTGCCAACAGCACGGCGGACCTGCAGTCTTCCAACAGCGGCAGCAGCGCCGGCATTGGCGCTACCCTTGGCTCCAACGGCCAGCAGACCGGTTTGAGTTTCCAGATTGGCGCATCGGTGTCGAAGGGGCATTCCAACGGTACCGAGACGACCTACGACAATACGCAGATCAGCGCCACCAATCAACTCAGCGTCAAGAGCGGCGGCGATCTCAATATGAAGGGTGCGCAGCTGGCCGGCAACAAGGTCACAGCCGATGTGGGCGGCGACCTCAACATCTGGACCCTGCAAAATGTCAGCAACTTCGACAGCAAGCAGGAAAGCGGCGGCTTTAGTTTGAGTATCTGTGTTCCCCCGATCTGCGTCGGCCAGATGGTCAGCGGCAGTATCAGCTATGCGAAACAATCGGTTGACCACAACTACCAAAGCGCGGTCGGCCAAAGCGGCATCGCCGCCGGCAGCGATGGTTTCGATATCAAGGTGAAGGGCAATACGGACCTGAAAGGCGCAGCCATTACCAGCACGGCCACGCCGGACAAGAACAGCCTGCAAACGGCCAGTTTGACCTATAGCGACCTGACCAACACGCAGCACACCAACTCGGAAAGCGTCAGTGTCAGCGCCTCAACGGGCAGCATCGCCAGCAACGTGATGGGTAACGTGTTGGGAAATCTCGGTGGTAATGTTGGCATGCCGAAGAGCGGCGACCAGACCAGCAACACCAACAGCGTGATCAGTCCGGCCAAGGTTACGATCACGGGCAGCGGCGACGTTACGAAGGACGCGCAGAGCCAGGCGAATGTGACAACCCTGACCAGCCGTGATGCAACTACGGCGAATCAGTCGCTGGCAAATACCTTGACGCTGCAGCAGGCGCAGGATTTGCAGGCACAACAGCAGAAGCAGCAAGAGAATCAGCGGGCCGCCAATCTCGTCGGTGCGGTGTTGACCAATGTCGTTGGTGATATTGCGCAATCCAATAATTTGGCTGAAGGTTCTCTCGAAAAGATGGCGCTGCATGGGATCGTTGGCTTGATCGAAGCGAAGATAGGTGGCACCAGCGCTGCTGGTGGTATTGCGGCAGCAATGGGCGCTGAGGCGATGGCGCCTATCCTGAGCAACTACCTGCTTAGCCAGGGATACGTGAACGATCCCAGAGATCCAGCAGGACAGAAATCCTATAACGATATGATGAATCTCGGTGCGACGCTGGTTGGCGCGGCATCGGGTGCACTGGCTGGTGGCTCCGTCCAAAGTGCCAATGCTGGAGCTAACACTGGCTTGATGGTAGATGCCAACAACAGGCAATTGCATCCGAAGGAACAGGCTCTCGGCAAGCAACTGGCTGACGCCAGCAACGGCAAATATACGCAGGAACAGATAGACAATGCGATCCGCCGCGCTGGTATCACCGGTACAAGTGTCTATGCTGACAAGGTGGACGTGGTAGCGGATGTAACCAAACCGGGAGCGATTTACGATACGGCGAGTTTCCAGCCTGCAGCACCTGGTTCAAAAACATTTGTTGAAATATTGGCACCGATCGATCCTGGTGTTATCGCTTATGTGCAAGGGGCGACGGGCGGCAGCAAATCGCCGTATTATTGGAGCGATGCTGCAATCGCCGCGTCGTCGGTCACGTCGACAAGCTATTCGCAATCGTTGCCACCTGCACCAGATGGAACTTATCGCACGACGTTGAATGTAGGTGGTAAAGCCTATTTTCCGTTGGTCGCAAATTGTCCGGCTGCGGGTTGTATGACCGGTGACGTAATTGCCGGCGCATTGGGTGACCCAGCGACAACGGCGTATCAGAAAGCTCTTCAGCGGGATGCCGAGCGAGACGTTAATATAGCGTCGTTGGCATTGGGACTTGCCGGGTCTCTTTTCCGTGCAGCGGATGCCGTGGTTGGTTTGTTCGATGTGAGTACTACGGCAAATCGTGCAGCATTGGTCGCTACTGAAACAAAAACCTACGCTTCGTTTGCTGAAAATACAGCAAATCGGACTTATAGAAATCTTGATCTAACAATTAATGAAAGAGGTTTAGTTGCAGACGAGCGAGCTTTGGCGGAGGCATCTGGATGGAAGCGTGCAGATGGAAGTACATGGTGGCCTCCGTACGATGGCGGACTTCCAGGTACTCAGAGAATTATTTCACTTGAGCCTGGTACTGGTGATGCTGTCAAGTTGGTTGATCGATTTGGCAAAACAAGTGGCAGTTATGTTTCTCCCGAAGGTTTGTCATTGGAGTCTCGAGCACTTAATTCGACTCCCACTACTTCGCCTTCGATATACTCCATTACTGGAAGTATCAATAACGTGGAAGCTGCCACCATTACCCCTTGGTTTGGTAAAACAGGCCTAGGTACTCAATACAAATTACCGAATTCTGTCCAGTATTACTTGGACACTGGAAAACTTGGAGAACCAAAATGAGTTGGACAAAACAAGAGCTGATTGATTTTTGTATCAGGAAAAATATTCCTGCGGAATCGTATTCGTTATATGCAGATAAAGATGAGGCGTTCTGTTTAGACAAATTTGGCGAAGAATGGCGAATTTATTACTCGGAGCGTGGACAAAAAAATGAATTGGCTTGGGCTAAAAATGAAGCACAAGCTTTGAATATTTTGAAATTATTTCTTCTTGAAGCCTGTAAATTGATTTAACGATTTAATAGGCTGGGTATCTGCGGGTCGAGTTGCCATGAAAGATTTTAATAATTTCAAGGTGTATATCGTTTCGTAAAGGCGCCTACGTCATGAGCGAGAGATTTAAGTTGTTAGAAAATGGCCAAAAAAGATGTGGCGAATTACTTTTCAAATATCCGGGTAGTGTTGCGCTTCAATCAGTTGCTAAACAGATCGAGTACTTGATCGAGCTTGAGCAGGGAATACACTCCGACCGTTCGCGTCTCAAGGACATTACGATTGGTGTCTTGACAGCAAGGGAGATTGAACAGTTGGACGATGATGCAGCGGAGATTTTCTATCAGATTGCTAGTGGATCGAAAGTAATGTAATCAATCAAGTTCAGCCGTGCCTTTTTGCTGGCAATATCCGACAATCGCTGACAACAAAAAGGGGATCTAAAAATTTCTTTAATTCCTTTAAAAACAATGTTTTATGTTGTTTGTTGTAGTCAGCGGTTGACTAGGAGAATGGTGGAGGCGGTGGGAATCGAAGCCGCGTCTCGTAAGTTGACTTCCTATGAGCAAAGCGGCTGGTTGGTAAAACGGTTGATATCGCGGAGAATCAAGATTGCTGCAATCAGAACCGTCAAATTCACGGCTGGCAAGGCATTCAAGGATGTTGTGAACAAAAAAAAAGAAATAATGTAACTTGCAACTCAAGTCCCTCGAATTCAGCCAATTCGAGGGACTTGTTATTTGCGGCCCCGATTGGGCTTCATTCCTGATCTGTTACGGTGCTATCAGTTGCAGTTGCGTAGATCCTGAAAACTGAAATCCGATAGCTTCGCCCAGCCGATTGCACGGCTTGGCGCAGGGTTGGCGTCGTTGGAGTCCGTCACAGTCGCCAATTGCACGAATCCCTTGGCTTCACCTTTAATCGTGAAGCCGGCGAGCTTGCTCAGCAATTGCTTGGTGCTTGCCGCATCAGGAGAGCTAAAAATATAGACCGGCTTTTTAAATTCGAGATGCCCATTCTTGGCGATATTGGTCTTCGGGTAGACGCACTGCCCAACATTGCTGGCTGCATTTGCAGCGAACGAAGTGAATAAGCCGAATGCGGCGACTACGATCAATTTTTTCATATACGTGTTCCTTGTGAGTTAAAACTGGATGAGTTGCTGATTTTTTAGTTGAGTAGCGTTTGCTGCTATTTCGCCAGACACATTGCTGCGTACTTCGAGGTATCCGTGGCAATGGCCTGTATCGCACTGGCGGGAATTTCTGAGTGTGGGTCGGCTAGCGCCTGAAGCGTTTCAGGGCGATACGTATCTTCCAGGTGGTCATAAACGCATGTGCAGATGGACTTGGCTGTACCAGACTGGACGCAGCCGGAAAGGAACTCTCCTCTAGCCTTCGCGCTTTTGCTCGAACAGCCAACGAACAAAAAGACAACAACGAGCATGGCGGTGGTTTTAGGTAGCATGGTTTGCTCCGGATCACCTTAGCACCAGGCTGCTGCCAAGCGCGACCCCGAGGAACAATCCAACTAGCTGCGGGCCGATCCTCCAAAATATTTTTATCCAGATTAAGTGGGCGAACCCACCGGTGGTAAAAATGAAGTCGGGTCGAGCAAACCGTCGGATAGCGTCACCAGCGAGGGCTCCCAGCAGTCCGAGAATGGTGCCGACGATAACGGCAAAGCATTTCGCGAAGAAACCCGCTCCTAGCACCATGGCCGAGTTATTGTGCGTGCACATCACGATGGCAGTAATAAACGCTGCTATGGCCCAGAGTGCCACGCCTGTATTGGGTTTTTGGGCGGGAGTACTGATACTTTCGTCATTTGTTTCCATTTACAGCTCCTTATTATTGTAAAAAATGAAAGGTGCGCCCGTTGTCACATGCAGCAGGCGGTCGGATAGTTTGATGATTTGCAGATTTTTCATCGCATGGATAGAAGTTAAAAAGGAGCTTGAATTTTTGTTATGGGTCGTTTTGGTGAAATATGCGCGAATGCATTTACGCCCAATTTTGCCGAAGTGCGACTTAAAAAGGTAACTATATACCGTGTAATTATATTCCGTGAAATGTTATCCCGTGGAATTTTATTCCTAAGCAAGGAACCATGGGATATGGAAAAGAAACGAAACCCGAGCCCCGGCAAGGAGCGACACCCAGTTCTTATCGCTTTCGGTGAAGTCGTCAGGCGCCGACGCAAAGTGCAAGGATTTTCTCAAGAAGCATTCGGCGACGCCTGCGGGATTGACCGAAGCTATATGGGTGGGATCGAACGAGGGGAGCACAATCTGTCGCTCATCAACATCATGAAAATCATCGACACACTGGGACTGCAGCCGTCAGAGTTTTTCAGCGGCCTAGACGGCAGGAATCCGTTTGGCATCATGGAAACGGCGATTGAGCGGTCCGAACAAGTGGCAAATGAGGAACACGGGGGAAACGACCCCAGTGAAAATCCGCATTCTCCGTGACCGCTCAATCCCTCTATTCATCTGGTCGTACAGATGCGCCGAATTGCCTTCGCAGTGCCGCTGCCCGGGCCTGCGAGCAGCCGAGATAGCGGCGGATGTCCGCAACAGTCGCACGCACGTGTCCAGCGGCGATATCGTGAGCGAGCTGTGTCACCTCGCTTTCCGAATCCTGCTGATCATCGTGCAACGTGACTGACACCGGGGTAGGCGCTTGACCGGGTGTGACTACCTCGTTACCCGCCGTGACTGGCCGGGTTGGTATTGGCGTGACTGGGCTGACTACTGTAGTAGGGGTTTGAAACGCCAGGAACCAGAACAGACAGGCTATCCCTTCGAGTACGCCCGCAAAAGCCATTCCTGACAATAGGTCAACCTGTGCCGCCGTCGTTCCGAGCAAGACTACGAGTCGGACTGTCACCGGATCGTCACGCTGGGCAGCGGCACGCTCCACCAGATCCGTGCGCCGGTCGTCAATCGCCAGTTGTCGCCTCGACTCGTCGGCTTCGGTGTTGAGTGCATCGAGCTTTGCCGCCAGCGAGATACGGCTCAAGCGCAATGCCGGACAGTCATCCCTGCATCGCCTTGCATTGGCGATGGCAAGCGCGGTGATGACTCTTGCCCGTTCTGCCGCGATCATCCCAGGGTTGCGACCGGACGATACTAGGGGCGCCGTGACTCCTCCAGTCACGGCATCAGCCCGAATCGCCCCGGCGTGCTGTTGCGACAGCAGGAAGAACGTCGCGTGACCATAACACGTCGCAATCATGCAGACCACCCAGAGCGCGCTGCCAGCACAACGCACTCCGAGCGAGGCGGATCGGCACAGCGCAGGTAACAGATGGGCACTCGCGACCAGTACCACGCCGATAGCCACCCATGCGATCCGTTCTACTAACCATCCACCACGCTGCCACCCGGCAAGCACCGAGATGAAGATCGCCGTGCAGGTCGCGGCGACCGCCAGCCAGATAACGCAACCGGACCGGAGGCGGGAATGCCGTGCGTATTGCGGCGCTGTCGTCATCTATCCTCTCCCTTTCCGTTTTTTCGGGATCGCCGCCGACGGTTAGTTCGCTGGACACCTAACTGGAGTTCGCCGATGGTCATGTTGATTCTCCGTCACGACCAACGGCCTTTTGATCCAGCTTCTCCTTCAGACTTGGTTTGGCCTTGTTGCCTGCGGTATCCAAGCCTCCGTTGTCGCTGCCGCCATCAGTGGACGGAAAGAACTCTTCCACAATTTCCGGAATTTCCTCCTCACTGTCCTCGAATGCGCCGTTGCTAAATCCCTGAATCCCTGCGGCATCTAACGCCACTTGGTCGTACCCCGCAGCCAAGCGTCGGTTGTGCAGTTCCCGCGCATTGGCTATGGCTTCGGTAATATCGGCGTAGTAAATCGGTGTGCGGTGGCTCATGAAGGTGGTTTTTGCCCGCAATCGTAAAGCCAGAGGCAAGCAAGCCAATAACTTGCCGGATACCGCCTGGTAATAATGGAGCCGCGCCGCCAGGGTGCGGATGCTGTTAAAGCCGGTCGTCCTGAAAATGAAGGTGCCCAGGTCGTCTTCTTCCTCGCCGATCCGTACATTCAAGCGTCCGTAAGGCTTGCAACCGGCCTTGGCCAGCTCACAACTATCCGGTGAGGGGCAGGGCAGTGACGCCATTCCCGATGCCGTGTAGCGCCGGCACGTCTCGCCATTGCCGGTACAGATCGGTCGACCGTTTTGACGGTCGAATAGGCAGTATTCGGCGCGTAAGTTAAGATCCGGCTCATTGAACAGCAGCCGGATCGGGATAGCGCGGATTTTGTGGTTGTCCTGCGTTTTGCGTAAGTCCTCGTCGTAGGGATGGGGAATCCAGCCTTCCTTGTTTTGCACCTGGGTCGTGATCGTGAATTGATCGTCTTTCTCCGGCAATCGCTTGCCGTTCTTTTCTACGATTTTGCCGATGGAAATGCGCCCGAGTATCGGCGGCGTGATGGCTAATCCTTTAATCATTGTTTTATTCCTTGAAATAGCAAAGCCCGCCCCGGTTTCCGCTAGGGGCAGGCAGCACAAACAGCCCCAGCGGAGGGGCGACTGACTTCGGTTGAACTACGAGGGAATTACGTGCTGATGAGGAATCGGCGACTGCCGGGTTTGAGAAGGGGATAGCGTCGGATGAGATCGGGTTGGTCTGCCAGGAGCGCCTCCACGTCGATCCCGAGGCCGTCCTTGCTGCGTTTCCAACTCACGGCACCGGTTTCAAACAGGGCGTTGCTGGCGTCACCCATGCCTTGCTGAATGCGTTGCTTCAGTTCTTCCGCAATCTTGGCGCGATTGGCGATTTCGTCGCGGATGGTAAGCAAGTCGGCAAATGCAGCGGACGTCTCCTGGTCATGGGTGAGATCAACGGTGTTGCCGGCGTCGTGGGGATACAGGCAGCGCAATGCGATATCGGCGGACTCACTGCCGTCTGCTGGCGGTGGGGTATCGGTTTCAACGTAGCGCCAGAATTGATGCTCCAATTCGATCAGCCGGGCGATCAGTGCATTGTCACGATCAATCCGATAGATCCGGATTTCCTGACCGCAGATGAGGACGCAGACATCGGCAGCAGCTTTGTTCGTGACCGCCAGCTGATGCTGTACCTGCAGCTGGACATATTCCGGTACGCCGTCCCGCCACAGACGAGCACCGAATTCGCCAGCCGTTTTACATTCCAGAATCTGCACGTCAGCCACGCCCATCACCTCGCGGTCGATGTTGGCCAGCATCCAGGGAATGTCCGGATGTTGCAGCACGGCGTTGATCTTTCGGACGCGGTGGCCGGTGCGCCTGGTGTAGTGCGCTGCGACGATAGGTTCTAGCAACGTGCCCCAATACATCGGACTGGTTTCGTCGTTGGGATCAATTTTAGGCAAACTACCGTCCCGCCCGGTCTTCACCATCCATAATTCCAGCTGGGATTGATAGGGATTCAGGCCCACCGCGGCACCGGCATCGCTACTGCCGATCCCGCCCTTGCGTAACGTCAGCCAGGCGTCCCGGCTCAGGTTGTTCGTTTTAACTAGTTTCAAGGCGGGACGACCAGCCCTGACTGCATCCATTCTTTCTGCGATGCCCATACACGACTCCTTAAATAAGAAAGCCCGGCGAGCAGTAAAAGCTCGACCGGGCGGTTATGACGATTGTGGGAATTGCCTAGGCGGTCATTAGCAACGCCTGATCCAGCGCCTTTTGTTTCAAGGTGGCACCTTGCCCGAACCATGCTGCTTCCAGACGATGGTCGGGGCTTCGGGCGCGACGCTCGTGATCGACATACTCGGTGACGGCATTGAGCAGGCCGAAGGCGGTTCCTTCGGAGGAAGTGAATTCCGAGCCTTTTCCCTGGCCGTCATACAGCCCCTGGACTTTCTTCATGGCGCGTTCATTGCTGAGGCCGGTGGCCGTAGTGGCTGGATCGGTGAACACATGTAGGAAGTAGTTCATGGCTTCGTGCGATTTGACCTTGCGTTCGGACAGGGTTTTCATGCGATAGAGGAAGGCATCCCATGCCGAGACGGAAATACCCAGTTGCTTTTTGACTGCCTGCGGATCGAAGCTGGTGCTGTGCGGTACCTTGACGGCACCGTTGCCATTGGCGAGGGCGACGGCTAAGGTGTTATTGCAGACCACGCGAATACTGGTGAATTGCGCAGTCGTGGCAAGCGTACCGTCACAAGCGGTTGCCAGCAGCAGATAGCCGTTGATGGTGTCGTTGCCTTTTAAGGTCGCCGATTGACCGGTCTTGGCGAGTGCCCAGATCTTTCGGCCGAATTTCAGGACGCCAGCCGTTTCCAGCTCGAAGCCCGAAATCTCTGTCAGATCCCGGTAAAACTCCAGAATCTCACGGGGTTGCACGACCTGATAGCGGTTGGAGACGACCGACAGCGGCGCTTTGTTGTCGGAGCGGTAGAGCACCTTTTGATCCGGGAAGGACATGATGGCGCCCAGAGCACCAGCGGACTCCGACATATAGCGAACTGGTGTTTCCAGAATATTGAAGGCCATGCCGGCTTGCTCTGCCCAGACTTCAAGAGGTTGTTTTGCGGTGAGGCGATTGCCAAGGCCATGCCATGGCGTGGCATTGACGTAAGCCATAGATTCGACGAGGTGTGCCATAGGGTATTTCCTTTCGATTTGTATGCACGTGACGATGCCGCTGAATAAAACAGCGGGACAGGTCGGTGCCTAGGGTATTAAGTGGGAATTACAAGAGGGGAACTACGGATTGAGAAAAAGCGGATAGGACGATAAGTTCAAACAAAACCAGGTCTGTAATCGTCCGCATACTCGGGATCTTGATCTTGATCGTAATTTCGATCTCGGTCCCGACCAAGGCTGTACGGACGATCTGGCGGGTGTGTTGGACTATCGCTGTCAGAACAGCCGGCATTCAGAGAGCTACATTTCTTGCTGAAGGTGTATTTGCAATCCAGACAATAATAATTGTCGAGTATATTGTCGTCGACTACTTCACCCAGGGCCACACCTGCAGCACAGCCAGCGGCCCCACCACACAATCCTCCTATGATGGCCCCGGCAATGCCGCCGATCGCGATGCAGGCGGGGCCGCCTATGATTCCGGCAGTAGCGCCAATTTCGGCACCGGCAATGCAGCCCGCGGTACCAGCTACAGCACCGGCTAGTGTTCCAATGGCGGCGCATGTTTTTTTAGCGTAGTTGTAGGTATTGATACGTTTGGATTTGCATTGAGGACATTTGACTGCCATGTTGTCATGCTCCTTGTTAATTCGGTCGAATAGCATGTTTCGAATTACCTTTGATCTTTGCGACGTATGCGCCCAAGCCAGCAGTAAAGAGAACGCCGACTACGAACACGATGGCAAATGCAGCGAGACTTTCGAGAGGAGAATTATTTGATCCCATGGGGACTCCTTACAGTGATTGCGGTTGTAACTAAAAATGGAGGTATTTTCATGTTCCTACATTTTTCAATGGTTCTCATAGGTAAAAATAGTTGGGTGCACTGAGGGTTTGTTAGTTCACGTCGAACCACTCGGAACCGTCGCCGACAACTGGTTCTGTGCTCTCGCGAAGTGACTTGTAGGTGGTAATTGCGAGTAGGGCCGCTGCTGCCGCATCACGCAGTGCACTAACGCGGGATTCTTCCGATGGGTAGCAGCGTATTAGCTGTGCCGTGTACGTCTCGATAGTGCATTGCCATGTATTTATGTGCTCGTCATATGACCTCATTTAGGTTCCTTTGGTTGTTTACAAGGCTGCTTGCGTTGGTGTTCGGACGAATAGAGGGGGATCGATTCGTCACTTGGTTTTAGGGTTTGCCAAGCAATCTGCGTAAGAAGTCCACTTTGGCGAGGGTAATCGAAAACAAGATGACGAGGGAGGTCATTGCAAGGTCCATGTCGACCTCGACATCGTTGCCGATGGCGATCACGATATACGCAGCAAGCGCAATGGAAAAGAAGATGTAGCAGCGAACATAGCTGTGTGAACTTTTGTGAGCGACAATCTTAGCAAGCATAGGCTGCGATTTAAACGAAGCGCTTAAATCGATCACATCTTTTGCTGTAAAGACGGGATAAAACGTAGTCTCTGTCAGCGTCGTGGCAACGGTGTTGCTCCGTGCGAGAAAAATATTCTGATCCATGTGGAGGCTTTCAATGTTAAAGAGTGTCAATTGAGAACGGTGATTACCATTCTCAAGGCGGCGATATATGGCTGAGATTCGTTTGAATCGGCGCCATGAGGGCATAGAGAGCAAGGGACTCCCTTGCTCTCTATGCCGTTTACGTGGGGGACGCTGATTCGGAGATTGAACGGAATTCCATCGAAAAGTTAAGCGCCGCGATCATCGACAGTCACTATTCGTATGTTGCAGTGTCGATTCTTAATCATCACTATCGGGTGATACGAAGTTCGTCCGAACCAAGTAACGGAATGGAAGCGACAGTTGCTGGAACCGGCTGCGGGTATATTTGACGGCGGCTCCGCGGCAAAAAAAAGCGAGTGCGAGCGCAATGCCAGATATTGTCGCTGGAGCGTTCAACCACCTACTATCGGCCACAGGAGATCAATGAGGCGGATCTTGGCTCCACTCGTCGCTGACACACCTGCTGCACCAGTCGACAATGCTGTGTCAGCCCCCCACCAGTACACTATCTTTTGCGCAATCAGTCTGTTCTCAAACCACGCCGGCAACATCTGCGCCAAGTCTTATCACTATTCCAGTGGTATAGCGCTAGCGACGTCCATACTGTTCCACCCGCCGCAGCACAAGGCGAAGCGCCTACTGAGCCAGACCTAAGGCGTTCACACCTTCAAGTTGCCGAACTTCCGAGGATGTCGACGCCGCAGGACGCCAGATGACGTAGAGCGTCTGGACACGGCCCACCCCATGTTCGTAGGCATAAAACTCGTGTTGTACAGGCCTGGGAGACTCACCCAGGCAAAGGCCGGCCGAATGCTCGGCACGCCTGCTTGCCAAACCGAGCGCCTGACCGGCGTTCTTGATGTAGCGACGTTTGATGTCCCGTTCAATGTCGCTGCGGTTGGACAGAAAATCTTGTCCTCCGTCCGAGGGAAATGCGACACCGGCCAGACCGTGGGCTTGTGCGATCTCTACGGCGACCGTGAAAAATGCGTCCACAATGGACGTTGCGTCGTGGCCAGCCATCATTGCGTCGGTGGGGTTGATGGCTCGAATGATAAGGCTGGGACGCGTCGGGTCAAGGTCTACAATGACCTCGTGATACAGCATGGCGAGTCCGCCCAGTGTCCGGCTCAGCGGATCGAACACCACAAGATGGGCATGGCGGGGTTCTAGCCACATGGCGGTATTGCTCCGACTGCAGAGGCCGGCGGCCTCCTTTGCGAAGAAGGCCGCCGGATGCGTGGAGACGAATGCGTGCATGCGCGACAGATGCTGTGCGTCATCGCGACTGTTTTTGAATTTCTTCTTCTCACGCCTGCTCCACCGCAGGTAAAGATCGAGAGCCTTGTCTTTCGTCCGCAGCAGCGTACTTCCGAGCAGTGCCCGACCTTGGCCTTCGATTGCCAAGTCTCGATCCGCACCAAGGCGAATCGCCAAATGTCGCGCGTCGCCGTCATCGAAGCGATCGACAAACCGGTCGAGATGTGTCGCGAGTGCGTCAGGCAGGGCTACACGAAAGAAATCGTGCAGGTCGCTGATTTCTCGATCAGCCGCCACCGTCTCGTCGCTGAGTTGGGCCAACGATGCAAAACGCCGCTTCAGCCAGTCATTCACGATGCCGTCGTTGGCTGCGGCAGCCAGTAACACCCCCAGATGACGGTGAAACGTCCGTGTATCTGCCGATGGTTCACTGAGTTGCCGTGCCCGCAGGTGTCTGCTAGCCTCGCAGACATCCATGACCGACCGGCGCTCGAAGCGTTCGGCGTACTGCGCTGCGTCACCGAGCGCACGCAGACTGTCGCGATCAAGTGGGCGGGATATCCTGCGGGTCTGACGTTGCCATTGCATCATATAGGGACCACCCCGAACGGACGCCGCCCATTCATGCTTCCGTCCAATGACGCTGGACCAGCGCTCGCGGATGATCGATGGCGGTACCCGGTACACCAGGGCCACTGCCTCTGTTTCCAGCTCCGTCAGCACGTCGCCCGTCGGTCCCTGTCCCTGAATCAGTTGCTCAATCAACGGATTGAACAAACTCAGCAGCTGGTCGATGTCGATAGCAGGATCCCATGCAGCATTGACCAGGCTGCGCAGCAGCACACCATAAGTCTTGGGAAGCACGGCCGCCAGCACAGGTTGGAGCACTTGACGCTCAGTGCGAATTACCGCATCGGACGCGCACCGATAAGCGGCCCAGTCAGCCTCGCTTGCGCGCCGGGGATACGGGACGAGTGTTTGGACACGCCGGTCCAGTGCATCCTGCAGGCACATGCGGTTACCCTCCAGCACAGCGAAGTTTTTGCGCAGGAAGGCGTCCTCCATAAGCATCCGGTCGACTTGGTCGTAGGTGCTGCCGCCCATGTAGTCCTGGGCTCCCCAGGCATCGGTGTAGTACCATTCGCGCAGTGCCTTCAGCGTTCCGATGCCGCGTTCCTCCACCACGTAGCGTACCAGCGCCGGACTCAGATCCAGCACGAGCATGGCCTGTTCCATGGCGTCGTGGTCTGTCAGCGTTATCCTCTCGGCCAGATAGGCGAACGACTCGTGATATGGACGTGCGTTGGCTCGCACAACCCAGTCCGCGATGCGCGCCGCGAATGCCTGGTCGTTGAGCGAACCGACTATCCCGAGCCACTTTGCCAGCATAACCGGCCCGACGCTGCCATAACAGGTGCGGAACGCGAGAATGGCATCAACGTCGCTGTAGCCATGGTGGACGAGGATGTCCAAGTACTGACGAAGCTGCGCAACATCTCGGCGGAGCAGGTAGTCCGCACAATGTGCGATCAGCGTCATCGGCACGGCGTGTGCCGCAAGCACATCAAGGCTGTCCATTGGCGCCTGGCCGACGCGAGTGAATTCCAGCAGAAGATCCTGGGCGCGGGTCAAGTCTTCGAGCGCAGCACCACGCTGACGCATCCACCTGATGACCTCTACCGGGGCAGGTTTTGTGATGTCCAGCAGGGGGCGCAAGCGCTTGACCTCGTCGGTGGTACGGGCACCGATTTCATCGAGAACGAAAAGCCACTGTTCGTCGGTGGTGATCCACAGTCTTTCGCCGAGCGCCTTGAGCAGGCCGGCGATGTCCGTCATGGCGCGTGAACGAAACAGCGCCACGGTCGCCGCCAACCTGGCCGCGTCGTACTGGTAGGGACGTTCCAGAATGCCGATAATTGCCTGTCGGGGCACGCCTGCGGACATCAGCGTGCGGACCATGGGACGCAGGCGCGTCACATTTATCTCACGTCGCTCTTGCCAGTCATAGAGATTGACGGTCGCGATCCATGCGAGATCCGCTGCTTCCACAACCAAGCCTTCTTCGATTAAGGCATGTAACACGTCCGTCGTGCACCGCGGTCGCATTTTGCGGAATGCAGCCGATATCTCGCTGGCACTTTGCAAGCCAAGTTGGCGACCCGCGGCGATCAATCCTGGCTCAAGCCAGGAGATGTCCTCGTACTCGACGACGGTACGACAGAGCGGTAACTGTCGCATGGCGCAGTCCGCTCCTTCAGAATAGCGGACTCGCCCAGGCAGGATCGGAGCGATGAAGCGGTCGAAGACATGCCGCCGTCCTTCGTAGGTACGCACGTGTACCAGCACGGCGCGGCACCACCAGAAATGAAAACGCTGAGGCAGCGGTGCCAGGACGAGGCACGGCAACAGCATCCATAGATGTCGCTTCAACGGCAGATAGGGCGGCAGGCCCAGTGCGCGACGAATCAGTACCGCGTGTGCCGGGTCGACTGTCTGCGACGACTGGAGCTCCCAAGCGATGTGTTCGCGAAAGGCCGTCACTCGGCGCCGCGCATTCCGCAGACGGTTGTTGCCAGTCTGATCGTCAGGCGATATGGAGCATGTGCTGAAGGCATCGCGCCGCACTGCATTAGATATCTCTTTCATCAAGTCGGCACGCCATGCGCGATAGGCCGTCAGGCTATTGTTCCGGTCTTCCCCATCTGGGACAGGTTTGCTTGACTCGCTGCTGGTCTGTTGTTTCTTTTTCCTGATTGCCAAGTGCCGCTCCTTTATGTCCCGTCCAGAATAACCCGGCCAGAGTTCACCTGAACATGACGTGCATCCGCTTGTCCTTTCACTCCATCAAGCCGACTCTTTCCTTGTCCGGCTTCCTAATTGTCCGACGTCGCTATTTTAACAAGCATCAGGTTATTTCATGATGGGCGCTCAGGTTCACGTCGACAGCGGTGCTGCAATCTCAGCAGCCAAACGCGTATCGTGTTCATGACGTTTTGGTGGGAATTTGATTGCGTGGTCTCGCAAGCTGATACATTAACGCTGATAGCTATTTGAACCGCCCTGACAGGGGGAATGTTTTTGAGAACAAATTTTGTGCTAGTGGATTTCGAGAATATCCAGCCAAAGAACATGAGTCTGTTGAATGGTGGCCCATTCAAGATCAAGGTTTTTGTTGGCGCCAATCAGGCAAAAATACCTTTGGAGATGGCTCGCGCGCTCCAAGTATTCGGACCTGATGCCGAGTACATTCAGATTGACGGGAACGGTAGTAACGCGCTCGATTTTCATATCGCGTATTACATCGGGCGATTGGCGACAGAAACCCCAGATGCATATTTCCACGTCATTTCAAAAGACACTGGTTTCGATCCGTTAATCAAGCACCTTAAGGTGCAAAAGATATTTTGCCAGCGGTCGACATCAATCGCTGATATTCCGTTGCTTAAGATATCGAACAATAAGTCGATCCCAGAGAAAATCGAGGCGGTGATCGACAATCTCGCAAAAAATAAAACATCGAAGCCTCGAACTCTCAAGACACTTAGGAGCACTATTAAGTCTCTCTTCGTCAATCAGCTTGCAGACGATGAACTTGACGGGCTTCTTGAACAATTATCTAAGCGTGGAGCGATAAACATTACTGACAATAAAGTTGCCTACGCATTTCCACCATGAGTTCCAATCGTATTATGCTGGATCGTTTTCGGTGATCGGACGCGATATCAATGGCGACTGGGTGGCTCACGTGCTTGGTGTGTGAGCACGAACAATGAGTGACGGAACGGTAGATTAACTGTACAAGCTCAAACTTGACCTGACAGGTAATGTCGGGCCGAAATCTAGTTCGGTCCGCCATGCGAAGGGCCGGAACCGGCCCAAAGACGACGCTGAACCCCGCACTCCGAGCGGCCGCTCACGACAGATCATTGGTCATTCGAGTTCGTGCGTCAGTGTTAACATTGCTCCTGCCGTCGTACGGACCCAATGCGCATTAACGCGTCATCCACGTTCCACAAGTTTCGGACTATGTCGTAAGGAAACTTCTGCGGTGCAATATTGCTTACGCATTGGAAGGGCTAGGATGTATCTTTT
>NZ_JAGQEG010000055.1 GCF_018305005.1 Collimonas silvisoli | reverse complement strand
TGGCAGCCCCGTCATTCCCGCGAACGCGGGAATCCAGGTTGCTGAGTATGGTGGTGAAAATGGATTCCCGCGTTCGCGGGAATGACGCAACGGAGGGGAATTCGTGCCGCCTAACTGAACGGCATTAGATTCTGCGCCCCTTTTTTTGCTTTCCATTGTCTTCTTGAACTTTTTCGGAGCATTGGCCGCCAAACTGAAGGCAAATCTTTCTTGTGACGTGCCACTGCTGTGTCACTGTTAACAGGAACGCGGTTTGCTGGCAAAGTAACAATCACATTTCCAGCGCCAGTCAGCCATTCAGATCGCATATATAGCAGGGCGGAATGTTATGATGTCGACCTCCTGCGAGGTTTTTCCTCGTTTTTATAGCGTGAAGTGTGGCGGCTGCTTTTTCGCCGACTTTGATAAGAACAGTCGATAACGTGCGTCTAACCTCCATTAAATTATCAGGATTCAAGTCATTCGTTGATCCAACCAATTTCCAGGTTCCGGGCCAGCTGGTGGGTGTGGTCGGACCTAACGGCTGCGGCAAGTCCAACATCATCGACGCCGTGCGCTGGGTCTTGGGTGAATCCAAGGCCTCCGAGTTGCGCGGCGAATCGATGCAAGACGTTATTTTCAACGGTTCCTCGCATCGCAAGCCGGCCGGCCGCTCATCGGTCGAACTGGTGTTCGACAACAGTCTCGGCAAAGCCGCCGGCCAGTGGAGCCAATATGCCGAAATTGCCGTCAAGCGCACCTTGACGCGTGACGGCACCTCGACTTACTACATCAATAACCAGGCGGTACGGCGGCGCGACATCCAGGACATCTTCCTCGGCACCGGTCTTGGCCCGCGCGCTTACGCGATCATCGGCCAGGGCATGATCTCGCGCATCATCGAGGCGCGTCCCGAAGAGTTGCGGATTTTCCTGGAAGAGGCTGCCGGCGTTTCCAAGTACAAGGAACGCCGCCGCGAAACCGAAAACCGCCTGAACGATACCCGCGAGAATCTGGTGCGGGTCGAAGATATCTTGCGCGAGCTCAACGCCAACCTGGAAAAACTGCAGGCACAGGCTGCGGTCGCCCAAAAATTCCATGAATTGCAAGGCGATCAGGAAGAAAAGCAAAAACTGCTGTGGCTGTTGCGCAAGAACGAAGCCAAGACCGAGCAGGAAAAATATTTCCGCGAGATTGAAAAAGCGCAAACCGATCTGGAAGAGCAAACCGCCAAGCTGCGCCACGTCGAAACCGAGCTGGAACACATGCGCCAGGCGCACTATGCCGCCGGCGACCGCATGCATCAGGCGCAGGGCCATCTGTATCAGACCAATTCCGAAATCGGCAGCCTGGAAGCGCAGATCAAGTTTGTCATCGAATCGCGCAATCGCCTGCAATCGCAACTCAATTCGTTGACCGCGCAGCGCGATCAATGGCAGCGCCAGGGGACTCAGTACCAGGACGATCTGGTCGAGGCCGAGATGCATCTGGAAGAATTGGCGGCGCGGGTCGAACAATCGCAGGTGGCGGCGCAACAGCACAACGATCAACTGCCGGCGCTGGAGCAGAGCTGGCGCGAAGCGCAGCTCAAAAGCACCGAGTCGCGCGGCAAGATCATGCAGATCCAGCAACAGATCGAACTGGAATCCACCCATCAGCGCAACGCCTCGAATATCCTGAACGGCCTGAGCAGCCGGCGCGAACGGCTGGCGCAGGAAAAGAACGGCTTGAACCTGCCGGACAACGCCCATCTGACCAATCTGCGCATGCAGCTGGAAGAGAAGCAGGCCGGCCTGGAAGAAACCGGCATGCAACTCGAAGAAGCGCAGGAACAACAGCCGCGCCTGGAAGAAGAACGGCGTAACGCGCAGCAGCAAGTCAACACCGAAAGCGCTAACAACGCACAGCTGGAAGCGCGCCTGACAGCGCTCAAGCAATTGCAGGAAAGCGTGCAGACCGAAGGCAAGGTACAGCCCTGGCTGCAAAAGCACGAACTGGCAGGGCTGCCGCGTTTGTGGCAAAAACTGCATATCGACGGCGGCTGGGAAACCGCGCTGGAATCGGTGCTGCGCGAGCGTACTTCGGCGCTGGAAATGTCGAATCTGGATTGGGCCAAAGCCTTTTTCAACGATGCGCCGCCGGCCAAGCTGGCCTTGTTTTCACCGAATGGCGTAGCGCCTGCAGGCAACGTTGAAACACCTGCCGGCCTCAAGCCTTTCCTGAATTTGTTGCAACTGAACGATCCGGGTTTGCGCGTATTGATGCAGGATTGGCTGCACAATTTTTACGCCGCCGACGATACGGTGACGGCCTTTGCCGAACGCAGCAAACTACCGCTGGGCGCCAGCTTCGTCACGCGCCAGGGCCATGTGATCAGCAAGACCGGCGTGCGTTTCTATGCCTCTGATTCGGAGCAGGACGGCATGCTGGCGCGCCAGCAGGAAATCGAAAACATCACCAAGCAGTTGCGCGCTCAGCAAATGCTGGCCGATGAGGCCCGCTCGCGTTCGGTGCGCGCCGAGGCGGCGCTGTCGCAGGCAACTCAGCGCCTGCAGGAAATGCGCCAGCGCCACACCGGCCTGACGCAGGCGGTGCACGGCTTGCAGATCGACGTCATGAAATTGTCCGAGTTGCAGGAACGCTTCAATCAGCGCAGCTCGCAAATCTCCTCCGATCTGGCCGAAATCGCGGCACAGGAAAGCGAGCAGCAGCAAGTCAAGATGGAATCGGAAGCCAAGTTCGAACAGCTCGACGCCGAGCTGGCCGAGCTGCAAGAAAAGCACGAAGACGGACAAACCGATTATCTCAGCAAGGAACAACAGCTCAACGATGCGCGCCAGCGTCTGCGCGAGATGGAGCGGGCTGCGCAAGAAGCCGAGTTCGCCGAAAAGTCCCATCGCAACAAGATCGAAGAACTCAAGCGCAGCATTGCCACCGCATTGGAGCAGGCGGCGCAGTTGTTCGCCAATATGCAGCAAGGCCATCTGGAGCTGGAGAGCCTGGACGATCAGGCGGCGCAAGCCGGTTTGCAAGATTTGCTGGACAAGCGCAGCGAACAAGAGCGGGCGCTGGCCGATACCCGCCATGAACTGGACCAGGTGTCGCAGAATTTGCGCCAGCATGAAGAAACCCGCTTGCAAGCCGAGCGCAGCCTGCAACCGCAGCGCGACCGCATCATGGAATTGCAATTGAAAGAACAGGCGGCGCGCCTGAACCAGGAGCAATATGTACAGCAGCTGCTCGAAGCCCAGGCCGACGAAGCAGCCTTGAGCGAGAAGCTGACCGCCGACATGCGCCCCTCGTATCTGCAAGGCGAAGTAACCCGTCTGACCAACGCCATCGGCGCGCTGGGCGCGGTCAATCTGGCGGCGCTGGACGAACTGGCGCAGGCGTCCGAGCGCAAGAATTTCCTGGATGCGCAAAACGCCGACCTGACCGAGGCCATCAATACGCTGCAAGATGCGATCCACAAGATCGACAAGGAAACCCGCGATCTGCTGCAAGATACTTTCGATAAAGTGAATCATCATTTTGCCGAACTGTTCCCGATCCTGTTCGGCGGCGGCCAGGCCAAGCTGATCATGACCGGCGACGAAATCCTCGACTCCGGCGTGCAAGTCATGGCGCAACCGCCGGGCAAGAAAAATGCAACGATTCACCTGTTGTCCGGTGGCGAGAAAGCACTCACCGCTACGGCCCTGGTGTTTTCGATGTTCCAGTTGAATCCGGCGCCGTTCTGCCTGCTGGATGAGGTCGATGCGCCGCTGGACGACGCCAATACCGAACGTTTCTGCAATATGGTGAAGCGGATGTCGGCCCATACCCAGTTCCTGTTCATTTCGCATAACAAGATTGCGATGGAAATGGCGCAGCAGCTGATTGGGGTGACGATGCAGGAGCAGGGCGTATCGCGGATTGTTGCGGTGGATATGGAGGCCGCGAGAAGTTTTGCCGGCGACGCCGTGGCGGCCTGAAGATAAGAGAGGATCAGAAACGCAACTTAGCCAGCTTGACAACTTTTTTAGAGGCCTCTAAGCTGATTTTCTGGTCGTAATGCAATATATTGTAAGGAATTGTCTCAATAATTTTACGTTGGCGGTATATGCAGTAATACTAGACATTGTTTTTATAAAAAGAAATCGCATTTCCGGGAGCCGGAATGCCCTTAGGTTTTAAGTAAAAAATAAATATTTACGCGGTCGCTGACAACTATTTTAGAAGTGTTTTTTCCTCGGATTCAATCAATGACCAGTCCACAATTTCAATCGCGACGATTTCAATCACGAATCTTCAGCGCGCGTCCGGCTTGCACGGCGGCGTTCGCTATTAAGGCATCAGCAGAATGACAGATCTACAAACAAGCCTGTTTATCATTGGAGGCGCGTTTCTTGTTGGCGTCATTTCCTACAACAAATGGCAGGAATACAAAGCCAAGAAGAGTGTTGAGCGGGCGTTTTCCGGATCGCATGACGATGTCTTGATGACTCCGGGCAAAGAAAGCGGCGAAGCGTCGGTCCGGCATGAGCCAACGTTGTTCGAAGCCGAACTTGATGCGGACGCGATGTCCGCTGTGCCGCATGACAACCTGGAGCAAAGCGCAGAGCAGCAGGCAATCGAACCGCAACTCGGCAATCCGGTGCCGGCACCTGCGCCAGCGGTGCGCAAGGATCTGCCGGTAGATGAGTTGATCGATTGCGCCATTCCGCTGGTGCTGGAAGCACCGGTACGCGGCGATAAGGCCTTGCCGGCGCTGCAATCCTTGCGTCACGTCGGCAACAAGCCGATCCATTTCATCGGCGAGGACGCCAACGGCGAATGGGAGCCGGTTGCGCACGGCGGCATCTACAGCACCTTGCTGGCTGGCGTGCAATTTGCCAATCGCACTAACCCGCTGAATGAAATCGAATACTCCGAACTGGTGACCCGCTTGCGCCAGATTGCCGATGACCTGGGCGCTGAACCGGAATTGCCGGAGATGACCGAAGTGATGCACACCGCGCGCAGCTTGCATCAGTTCGTGATCGAACACGACGCCCAGCTGGGCGTGAATATCCAGTCCAACGGTGCGCCCTGGGCCATCAGCACTTTGCTGGCGGCGCTGACTCGTCAAGGTTTCGACGCCCGGCCGGAAGGCCGCATGGTGATGTCGGATGGCGACGGCGGCTTGCTGTTCTCTCTGTCCACCAACGCCAGCGCGGTTGCAGAAACCACCAGCCGCCTGACCTTGCTGCTCGATGTGCCGCGGGTTGCTCCCGATCGCGACGGTTACGGTGCAATGGTAGCCTGCGCCCGTTCGTTGGCGGCGCGCCTTGGCGGCGTGCTGGTCGACGACAGCAACCAGCCTCTGGCCGACGTCCAACTGGCGGAGATCGCCGGTCAGGTCGACGCCTTTTACCGTGAAATGGAAGCCGCTGAAATCCCAGCCGGTTCGATTCGGGCTTTGCGTCTATTTAGTTAACTATGCCTTCTTCTTTATCTCAAGCTGGCGGCCCGGGAAATGCCCCCGATGCCGCCGAATGGCGCTTGCGCGCCGCCTGGCTGGCGGCCGAACTGAATCGCCACAATCACTCTTATTACGTGCTCGACAACCCCTCGATTCCGGATGCCGAATACGATCAGTTGTTCCGTGAATTGCAGGCGCTGGAACAAGCTCATCCCGAACTCAACACGCCCGATTCACCGACCCAACGGGTCGGCGCTGCGCCGTTGCCGCTATTTGAGCAAGTCACGCACTCGATACCCATGCTGTCCTTGGGTAATGGTTTTGAAGACAACGACATCGTCGAGTTCGACCGCCGCGTCAGGGACGGCCTCGACACCCAGACCGACGCCGAGATCGAATACGCCGCCGAGTTGAAGTTTGACGGCCTGGCCATCAACCTGCGTTATGAAGATGGCGTGCTGGTGCAGGCCGCTACCCGTGGCGACGGCAGCACTGGCGAAAACGTCACCAGCAATATCCGCACCGTGCGCGCGATCCCGTTGCGTTTGCATACCGAACAGCCGCCGAAGGTGCTTGACGTGCGTGGCGAAGTGCTGATGTTCAAAGAAGATTTCGCCAAGCTCAACGCTCGTCAGCGTGAGGCGGAGCTGAAAGAATTCGCCAATCCGCGCAATGCTGCGGCCGGCAGTTTGCGGCAACTCGATTCACGCATCACGGCACAGCGCACCTTGCGCTTTTTTGCCTATGGCGTCGGCGCGCTGGAAGGCGCCGACATGCCGCCATCGCACTCGGCGCTGCTGGATTGGTATAGCCAGCTCGGGTTGCCGGTGTGTAAGGAGCGCGGCGTCGTCAAAGGCGCTGCCGGCCTGCTGGAATTTTTCCGCGATATCGGCAGCAAGCGGGCGCAACTGCCTTACGAAATCGATGGCGTGGTCTACAAGGTGAATCGCTTGTTGCAGCAGCAGACCCTGGGATTCGTATCGCGTGCGCCGCGCTTTGCGCTGGCGCATAAATTCCCGGCGGAAGAAGCCACCACCCAGGTGCTGGATATCGAAGTGCAGATCGGCCGCACCGGCGCCGTCACCCCGGTGGCGCGCCTGGCGCCGGTGTTTGTCGGCGGCGTCACGGTCACCAACGCCACCCTGCACAATGAGGACGAGGTGCGGCGCAAGGATATTCACATCGGCGATACCGTGATCGTGCGGCGCGCCGGCGACGTGATTCCTGAAGTGGTTTCCTTTGTGCCTGAGCTGCGACCGGTCAATGCGCAAGCGTTTGTCATGCCCACCGCATGCCCGATTTGCGGTTCTTTGATCGTCAAGCTGGAAGACGAAGCGATTGCGCGCTGCTCTGGCGGCTGGGTCAAATGCGCGGCGCAACGCAAGGGCGGCTTGCAGCATTTTGCCTCGCGCCGGGCGATGGATATTGAAGGTTTGGGCGATCAATTGATTGAACAACTGGTCGATCGCCATATCATTTACACTGCCGCCGATCTGTACAAGCTGGGCCTGGTGAAACTGGCGGCGCTGGAACGCATGGCCGACAAATCTGCCCAAAATGTATTGTCCGCGCTCGAAAAATCCAAATCGACTACTCTGGGCCGTTTCATTTATGCGCTCGGCATCCGCCATGTCGGCGAGGCCACCGCGAAAGAACTGGCGACGCATTTCGGCAGCATCGATGGTTTATTGCAAGCTTCCGAGGAACAATTGCTGGAGGTTGCCGATATCGGCCCGGTGGTGGCGCGTTCATTGCTTGATTTTTTTGCCGATCCGCTGAATCGGGAGCTGGTCGAGCAACTGCGGGCGGCCGGAATTCACTGGCCGGAGAACTTGCCGGCGGAAATTACGTCCAAGTTCTTGTCGGGCAAGACCTTCGTGCTGACCGGCAGCCTGCCGACGCTGACCCGCGACGCCGCCGCCGCCATGATCGAGGCCGCCGGCGGCAAGGTGACCGGTTCGGTTTCCAAGAAGACCAACTATGTGGTCGCGGGCGCCGAGGCCGGCAGCAAACTGACCAAAGCGGAAGAATTGAAGATCCCGATCCTGGATGAAGACGGACTCCGCGCTCTATTAGAAAGCGAACAAGGAAACCAACATGAGCAAGATTAGAAAAGCAGTATTTCCCGTCGCCGGCCTGGGCAGCCGATTTTTACCGGCCACCAAGGCGCAGCCAAAAGAGATGCTGCCGATCGTCGACAAGCCTTTGATCCAGTACGCGGTGGAAGAAGCGGTGGCCGCCGGCATCACCGACATGGTGTTCATTACCGGCCGCAACAAACGCGCAATTGAAGATCACTTCGACAAAGCCTACGAGCTGGAAACCGAACTGGAAGCAGCCGGCAAGGCGCGCCTGCTGGAGCTGGTGCAAAACGTTATTCCAAAACACATCAATTGCATTTTCATCCGCCAATCCGAAATGCTCGGCCTGGGACACGCCGTGTTATGCGCGCGTCCGGTGGTAGGCGACGATCCTTTTGCGATCTTGCTGGCCGACGATTTCATGGATGTCGCGGCCGGGCACAAGCCGGTGCTGGCGCAGATGACCGATATTTTTGCCACTGAAAAATCCAGCATGCTGGCGGTGCAAGACGTGCCGCGTGCCGATACCAAGCAATACGGTATCGTCAGCATCGACGCTTATAAAACCGATCTGGAAAAGGTCAATAGCATCGTCGAAAAGCCGCAACCTGAGGAGGCGCCTTCCACCCTGGCGGTGGTCGGGCGTTATGTGCTGACCAATGGCATTTTCGATTGCCTGGAAGGTCTGGGCAAGGGCGCCGGCGGTGAAATACAATTGACCGACGGCATCGCCGCATTGATGAAAGCCGAACGTGTGCTGGCTTACCGCTACGCCGGTACGCGCTATGATTGCGGTTCCAAGCTGGGTTATCTGAAGGCGACGCTGGCGATGGGCTTGAAGCATCCGGAAACCGGCGCGGAGTTTGCCGAATATCTGAAGCAATTTAAATAATCAAACAAAAGATCTGACCATGAGCGTTCGCGAAATCCTGAAAATGGGCGACCCGCGCCTGCTGCGGCAAGCCGAGCCCGTCACCGCTTTCGGCACGCCGGAACTGGAGGCGCTGATCATCGACATGTTCGATACTATGTATGCAGCAAACGGCGCCGGTCTGGCGGCGCCGCAGATCGGCGTTAATCTGCAGGTAGTGATTTTCGGTTTCAAGAATAATATCCGCTATCCGGACGCGCCAATGGTGCCGGAGACGGTGCTGGTCAATCCGGTGTTGCGGCCGCTGTCGGAGGAAATCGAAGACGGCTGGGAAGGCTGCCTGTCGGTACCCGGCATGCGCGGCGTGGTGCCGCGCTGGAGCCGCCTGCATTACGAAGGTTTCGACCAGGTTGGCGCCGCCATCAGCCGTGACGTCGACGACTTTCATGCGCGTGTGGTGCAGCATGAGGCCGATCACTTGAACGGCATCCTGTATCCGATGCGGATCAAGGATTTCAGCCGTTTTGGTTTTACCGAAGTGTTGTTCCCCGAGCTGGGTCTCGATCACGACGATTGAGCCTGATTGACCTGGCAAGGACGGTCATTGCCTGACCGTCCTTAAGCCGTCATTGTAGTCGTCGATGTTGTAATCTTTGTTGCCATCGCAGTAGTCATTGTTACAATACTGCTCCGCGCGCGTCCTGCTGTCCCTTCTTTGCCCGCGCGCTATCCCCGATAGCCATCCACTTTCACAAGGAAAGCCTGCCCATGCATCATGCAGTCGAAATGTTTATCCAGGATTTGGCCGTAATCATGCTGATCGCCGGTGTCGTGACGGTGCTGTTCAACCGTTTCAAACAGCCGGTGGTGCTTGGCTATATCGTCGCCGGCGTCATCATCGGTCCGCATACGCCGCCGTTTTCGCTGATCACGGATGAGCGCACGATTCAGATCCTGGCAGAACTGGGCGTGATTTTCCTGCTGTTTTCGCTGGGCCTGGAATTCAGCCTGAAGAAACTCGCCAAGGTCGGCGCCACCGCTTTTGTCGCTGCCCTGGCGGAGATTACGCTGATGCTGTGGGTCGGCTACGAGATCGGGATTTATTTCGGCTGGAAGCCGATGGATGCGATATTCCTCGGCGCCATGCTGTCGGTATCGTCGACCACCATCATCGTCAAGGTGCTCAATGAGCTGGGCCTGAAGCATGAGAAATTTGCGCAGTTGATTTTCGGCATACTGATTGTCGAGGATGTGCTGGCGATCGGCATGATCGCCTTGCTGTCGGGAGTGGCTATCAGCGGTTCGGTAGACGCCGGCGACGCCGTGCTCACCATCGGCAAGCTGGTCTTGTTCATGATCGTGTCGCTGGTGGCGGGCATCCTGGTGGTGCCGCGCCTGCTGGATTATGTCGCCAGATTCAAGAGCAAGGAAATGCTGCTGGTGACGGTGCTCGGCCTATGCTTCGGCTTTTGCCTGCTGGTCATGAAAATGGAATACAGCGTGGCGCTGGGCGCCTTCCTGATCGGCGCGGTGATGTCCGAATCGCGTCACCTGCATCAGATCGAACGCCTGATCGAACCGGTGCGCGACATGTTCAGCGCCATCTTTTTCGTCGCCATCGGCCTCTTGTTCAATCCCTCCGTCATGGCGCAATACTGGCTGCCGATTGTCGTGATTACCGTGGCGGTGGTGCTGGGCAAAGTGGTCAGCTGCGGCCTGGCGACTTTCCTCTCCGGCCACGATGGCCGCACTTCGATGCGGGTCGGCATGAGCTTGTCGCAGATCGGCGAATTTTCTTTCATCATTGCCGCGCTTGGCGTCAGCCTGAAGGTCACCAGCGATTTCCTGTACCCGACCGTGGTTGCCGTCTCGGCCGTGACCACCTTGCTGACACCCTATCTGATCAAGCTGGCCGATCCGCTCACGCGCCGTCTGGCGCGCGCCATGCCGGAAAAAGTGACATCGGTATTCGGTATGTACTCAACCTGGCTGGACAGCTTGCAGCCGCAAGGCGATCGCGCTGAGTTGTCGCGCATTATCCGGCGCATCCTGATGCAGGTCACGGTAAATCTGGCGTTGGTGGTGGCGATCTTCATCATCGGCGGCTATTTTGCCGAGGCGCTCGGCAGCAGCATGGCGGAGTGGGTGGCGGAGGCGCAGGTCCAGAACACGATAGTGTGGGGCGGGGCGCTGCTGATTTCGCTGCCTTTCCTGATCGCCACCTATCGCAAATTGCATGCGCTCAGCATGTTGCTGGCCGAAATCAGCGTCAAGCCGGAATGGGCCGGTTCCTACAACCATGCGGTGCGGCGCGTGATCGCCGAAGTGATCCCGGCGCTATCCATCATTGGCATCATGCTGATGATCACCGCGCTCAGCAGCAGGATTTTGCCGCCGACCAATCTGCTGATCATGGTGCTGGTTGGCGCCGCCGCACTGGTGCTGGTACTGTGGCAACGTTTTGTGAAATTGCATTCCAAGTTGCAGATCGCGCTGCGCGAAACGCTGGAGCAGCAGCCGGACGAACATCATTGACTTGTCCAAGCACTGCGCAACAGGTTTTTAGAGGCTGCCGTTGCGTCGTTTGGTTAAAATAGCGTTTTCTCCCTTTTTCAAGACAAAGCCATGACTGCCATGACCCAGGATCAACTCAAACAAGCCGTTGCCCGCGAAGCAATCAAATACGTGGTGGATGGCCAGATTGTCGGCGTCGGCACCGGCTCCACCGCCAATTTCTTCATCGATGAACTGGCAAAAATCAAGGACCGTATCAAGGGCGCGGTGGCTTCGTCGGAAGCGACTGCGGCGCGGTTGCGCGCGCATGACATCGACGTCTACGACCTGAACCAGGTAGCGACCATGCCGGTCTATGTCGACGGCGCTGACGAAATCACGGAGCAGGGCGCGATGATCAAAGGCGGCGGCGCTGCCTTGACGCGCGAAAAAATCGTCGCCTCGGTGGCTGAGAAATTCATCTGCATCGCCGACGGCTCCAAGCTGGTCAAGGTGCTCGGCAAGTTTCCGCTGCCGATCGAAGTGATCCCGATGGCGCAGGCAGTGGTGGCGCGCAAGCTGGTCAAATTCGGCGGCGAGCCGCGTTTGCGCTTCAAGGACGGCAAGCCGCTGATTACCGACAACGGTTGCGTGATTATCGATATGTTCGATCTGAAAATCACCGATCCGGTCGAACTGGAGCGGCAAATCAACCAGATCACGGGCGTGGTGACGGTCGGTCTGTTTGCGCAGCAAGGCGCCGATGTCTGTTTGCTGGGAACGCCGGATGGCGTGAAGACGCTGACGTTCTGATCATATCGATGCTTGTAGACGTGCCGTAACAGAAAAGGGCCTGGAATTCAGGCCCTTTTTCATGGCGAAAGCCAGGCCGATCTTGCCGCTTTACTTCCCCTCGCCAACCTGATTGTTCCGCTGCATGGCGATCATTTCGCTATCGCACGCCATGTGGAGTGACAAATCAATGGCGTTGAATGGCTGGCATTAGCGCTATCCCCCGAATATTTCAGATGCTGGCGATGCGCTTGCTGAAATAATGCATTTGCTAAGTCATAAATGTCACAATCAGCCGTCAAAAAACAACATAAATTTCCAACGTCGCTTAATTTTCGTTTTTTTTAAATTTTTTTTTGAAAAATAGTGCAATTTCTTTATTGGTTGGTAATATCTATGCCGTCCCGCTCGTAACAATTGCTAGCAATGTATCGCTACGATCTTCAGGCAGCGCATCGGGACGGGATTGCTTAAATATTAATAAAGGGTAGAAATGAAAAAGACTGTATTCGCACTAGCCGCCCTCGGCCTGATTGGCGCTAATGCACAGGCACAAAGCAACGTCACCATTTATGGCGTGATTGACGCCAGCCTCACTTACACCAGCAAGGTCGGCCCGAAAAACGATAGCCGCATCAGCGTGGATTCAGGCGATTTGTCGACTTCCCGTATCGGTTTCAAGGGTTCAGAAGATCTGGGCGGCGGCTTGAAAGCGATTTTCCAACTGGAAAACGGTTTCAATGCAGACGACGGCTCCTTGGGCACCGCCAACACTTTGTTCGACCGCAAATCGGTGGTCGGCCTGTCCGGCAGCTTCGGTACCTTCACCATCGGTCGTCAAACCGATTATCTGGAAGATATCGGCAACAAATATACTTCGGTGCAGACATTCGGCGGCAACGGCGTCAAAGGCGGCCACTTCAACAATCTGGACCGCATTTCCGGCGCCCGCAGCAATGATTCGATCCGCTACGACAGCGCCAATTACAGTGGCTTTAACGGCAGCTTGTTCTACGGTTTCGGCGGAGTTGCCGGTCGCAAGGCAGCCGGCGAAGCTTTCGGTCTGGGTGCTAACTATGCGAACGGCCCATTCGGTATCGGCCTGGCTTATTTTGAGACCAAACTGGCTGTTGATGCACCCCCGGCTTCGGCCGGCGACGCTGATCTGAAAACCTTCACCCTCGGCGCCAGCTATCAGGCCGGCGCGGCCAAGATCTACGGTGCATGGTCGCAAACAAAACGTCCGTTGGCGAAGGCATTGGCGGCAACCGGCCTGGTCAATATCACCACAGCGACCAAAGCCAACATCTTCGATCTGGGCGTGGATTATGCGCTGTCGGGCGACCTGCATTTGCTGGCAAGCGTGATTTACGACCGTGCCGATATCAGCCGCAAAACGCTGGGCACCACCAAAGGCAAGACTACCCAGTTGAACCTCGGGCTTGATTATTTCCTGTCGAAACGCACCGATCTGTACGCTCTGTACAGCAATCAGCGCGCCAAGGATATCAATAACCCAGGCGTGATCAATGCCGCATACAGCAGCGCGCCGGCGGACGACAGCAGCCAGAACGTGTTGCGCGTGGGTTTGCGCCATAAGTTCTGATTGGTGGCAAACGCTAGCAGGTAAGTAGTAATAACCAGTAACGCAAGGCGGGGAAGCCATACTGCGTTTCCCCGCCGTCCCCTAAGCCGATACCGGCTATCAGGCAAATAAGCGCAACACCAGCGTATTGATCAGGGCGCCGCCGACGATCAGCCAGCCGAACAGCACTGCCGCAAACATCAACGGCTTGACGCCCGCAGTGCGGATCGACGAGAAATGGGTGGATATGCCTAGCGCCGCCATCGCCATCGCCAGCAATGCGTTGTCGACATCATTGATATGCGCAACCAGTGCGGTCGGCAGCAGGTGCAGCGAATTGAATGCCGCCACTGCGACAAAACCGAAAGCAAACCAGGGAATCGCCAGGCCACCGGCGGCTGCCTTCTTGGCAGCACTGTTTTTCTTCGGGCTGTTCTTCTTCGAAATATAGGCCGACAACAGCATCAGGAACGGCGCCAGCATCATCACTCTCACCATCTTGGCAATCACCGCCGTATTGGCTGCATCCGGGCTGATGGCGCCAGCTGCGGCCACCACCTGGGCGACTTCATGCACGGTGGAGCCGGTGTAGACGCCGTAGGCCAGCGGCGAGGCTGCCAGAAACTGCCAGTGCAGATTGAGCTGGTACAGCAGCGGATAAAGAAATATCGCCAGCGAACCGAATACCACCACGGTAGCCACCGCCACCGTCACCTGCGCCGGCTGCGCCCGCAGCACCGGTTCGGTAGCCATCACGGCGGCCGCACCGCAGATGGAGCTACCCGCGCCGATCAGCACGGCGGTCTCGCGGTCCAGCTTGAATACGCGGGTGCCAAGCAGCAACGCCATGCCAAAGGTTGAGCACAAGACCAGAGCGTCGATCAATACGCCGCTTAGCCCGACATGGCCGATATCCTGGAATGTCAGGCGGAAGCCGTAAAAAATAATCCCCAGCCGCAGCAGGTTTTGCTTGGAAAAATTGACGCCGGCGGCGCAGGACGGGGCAAGCCGCCGATAACCCAGGTTGCCGGCCAGCATGCCGATCACGATAGCTAAGGTCAATGCGCTGAAACCGTGTGCCTGTAGCCAGTCGATCCGGGCGGCCGCGATCGCTACTGCTGCAATCGAGGCGCTCAAGGCCAATCCCGCCAGTCGCGGCGCTTGGGTGTTGGAGGGGCGGGCCGTTGTTGTTAGTGTTGAGGCATTCACTGTGATTTCCCATCGAGATGCGGCGTCATGCCGCCATGGAAATCACTATAGCTATTTGATATCTAAAAGAAAAACAGATTAATTTTGTATAATTAACCTGTTTTACAGGTAAATTGCTCTCTCTCCGCAGCAATCGCTGCTATTCGATACAAAGACCGGCCCAAGATGCGCCTCACCATCCGACAATTACAGATATTCCTGGCGATAGCCCAGTCCGGCAGCACCACCGCCGCCGCCGAGCAAGTCGCCCTGTCGCAATCGGCTACCAGCGCTGCCTTGAACGAACTGGAAAACCTGCTGGATTGCCGTCTCTTCGACCGCGTCGGCAAGCGCCTGATCCTCAACGATAACGGCCGCTTGTTATTGCCGCAGGCGGGGCAGGTGGTAGATGCCGCCAAAACCATAGAACAGCAATTTCTGGCGCCAGGCATGGCGCAGGGCGGCGGCCTGCAAATCGGCTCCAGCACCACCATCGGCAGTTATCTGTTGCCATCGATGATTGCCGCCTACCGGCAACAGCATAGCGAACTGCAGGTGCGAGTGACGATTGCCAATACCGCCGACATCGTCGCCGCCGTGGTCAATTTCGAAGTCGATGTCGGTTTGGTCGAAGGCCCCAGCCATGCCGCCGATCTGCAAGTCGAACCGTGGATGGTCGATGAATTGCTGATCGTCGCTGCGCCACAGCATCCTCTGGCCGGCGGCGACAAGAAGGTCGGCGTGACGCAGTTGCGCGAGGCCGAATGGCTATTGCGCGAGCCGGGCTCCGGCACCCGCGAGGCGGTTGAGCAAGCCTTGCTGCCGCATTTGCACTATTTGCGGCAAAGCTATGAGTTCGGTAATTCGGAAGCCATCAAGCACGCTACCGCCGCCGGTCTTGGCATCAGTTGCCTGTCGCATGCCGTGGTGGCCGATTTTTTGCAAAGCGGCCGGCTGGTGGAGTTGAAGACATCGCTGCCGAAATTGCGTAGGCATTTCTACCTGATCCACAGCAAGCACAAGATCCTGTCGCTGCGGCTGATGCAATTCCTGGCTTACTGCCGCAGCTGGTCCTGACGCTTTGCTGGCGAATTGCCCGGCGTTTCTGCCGCGGCCGCCCGCCCACGCATGACTGATATCTAAATGGATATCACTTATGATAAAAAAGTGATTAGTAAGACCCGCCAAGTGTTTTTACACTGGCTG
Source organism: Collimonas silvisoli (assembly GCF_018305005.1). GTDB lineage: Bacteria > Pseudomonadota > Gammaproteobacteria > Burkholderiales > Burkholderiaceae_D > Collimonas > Collimonas silvisoli. Next base: position 23,199 of record NZ_JAGQEG010000055.1, on the reverse strand, counting down.
CGGTATTTGTTCTCTTGTGATTGATGGCGGAGAGCTTTTCGTGGGGGTTTTTCTTTCTTTATTCCGATATCGAAAAAAATATCGAAATCACGAAAAAATTCATTTGTTTGATATCACTAATGTTCGTAAGATAGTCATGAAATTCAGCCGGAATGGTCTATATTGACTGCTTGTCATATGGAAAATATTCATTGGACAGCCATCCAGCGAGAGGCCAGATATCAGGAATAGCTAGGCATAGGTAGATATAAAAGCAGTTAAAAAAGTAGATAGGGCAGGCGCTTCACAAGGTTCTGACGCAACATCAAAATAATTAAATAGTTAAATTAACTAAAGGAGACAAGCTGTGAAACTGATTAAATCGACGATTGTTGGATTGATGATTGGCGTGTTCGGCCTGGTAGCTCAGGCAGGCGCGCAAGAGAAAGGTCCGATCGGCATTTCGATGCCGACCAAATCATCCGCGCGCTGGATTGCCGACGGCGACAATATGGTCAAGGTATTCAAGGAAAAAGGTTACAAGACCGATCTGCAATACGCCGAAGACGACATTCCAAATCAGCTGGCGCAGATCGAAAACATGATTACCAAGGGCGTCAAGGTGCTAGTGATCGCCGCGATTGACGGCACTACCTTATCCAACGCTCTGCAAAAAGCCGCCGACAAGGGCGTCAAGGTAATCGCCTACGATCGTCTGATCCGCGGCTCCAAGAACGTCGATTACTACGCTACCTTCGATAATTTCCAGGTCGGCGTGCTGCAAGCCAGCTACATCGAAAAAGCACTGGATCTGAAGGCCGGCAAGGGTCCGTTCAATATCGAACTGTTTGGCGGTTCGGCCGACGATAACAACGCCTTCTTTTTCTATAACGGCGCCATGTCGATACTGCAGCCGTATATCGATAAAGGCAAGCTGGTGGTGCGCAGCAAACAGACCGGCATGGACAAGGTTTCGACCTTGCGCTGGGATGGCGCGGTAGCCCAGGCGCGCATGGATAACCTGCTCAGCGCCTACTACAGCAACGCCCATGTGGACGCCGTGTTGTCGCCGTATGACGGCATCAGCATCGGTATTCTGTCCTCGCTCAAAGGGGTAGGCTACGGTACGCCTAAATCGCCGATGCCTGTCGTAACCGGCCAGGACGCCGAGGTGCCTTCGGTGAAATCCATCGTGCACAACGAGCAGCGTCAAACCGTGTTCAAGGACACGCGTGAACTGGCCAAGGTGACAGTCGGCATGGTCGATGCCGTGCTAAGCGGTAAAACGCCTACCATCAATGACACCAAAACCTACAACAATGGCGTCAAGGTCGTACCTTCCTATCTGTTGAAACCAGTCAGCGTCGATGTCTCCAACTGGAAGCCGGTGCTGGTTGGCAGCGGCTATTACACTGAAAGCCAGATCAAATAAGTATCCAGTTGATCGCACTAAGTTGATCGCATCAAGTGATAAAGAAAGAAACTTGTTTGGCCGGAGGTTGGAATGCGCACAGTCGCGCTTCAACCTCCAGTTGTCAGGCGCTGGCGAAGGTTTGAGGTAAGCGAGGTAACAACAGATGGAAACCATCCTGGAAATGCGCGGGATCGGGAAGACATTCCCGGGAGTCAAAGCATTAGACAATGTCAATCTGGCGGTGCGCAACGGCGAGATCCACGCCGTGGTCGGTGAAAACGGCGCTGGAAAATCCACCTTGATGAAAGTGCTGAGCGGAGTTTATCCGCACGGCTCCTACACCGGCGAGATCCATTTCCAAGGGCAAGCGCGGCAGTTCGACGGCATTGCCGACAGTGAAAAAATCGGCATCATCATCATCCATCAGGAACTGGCGCTGGTGCCGCTGCTATCGATTACGGAAAATATCTTTCTCGGCAACGAGCAAGCCAAAAACGGCGTGATCGACTGGGCCGCATCGTATGCCAAGACCAAAGAGCTGCTGGCCAAAGTCGGCCTCAAGGAATCGCCCAACACGCTGATCACCAATCTCGGCGTCGGCAAGCAGCAATTGATTGAAATTGCCAAGGCGCTGTCGAAACAGGTCAAGCTGCTGATCCTTGATGAACCGACCGCCAGCCTGAATGAAAGCGATAGCGACGCCTTGCTGGAGCTGCTGCTGGAGCTCAAGGCGCAGGGCATTTCCTCTATCCTGATTTCCCACAAGCTCAACGAAATTTCCAAAGTCGCCGATTCGATCACGATCCTGCGCGACGGCTCCACCGTCGACACCTTGGACTGCCACAAAGAGGTCATCAGCGAAGACCGCATCATCCAGAACATGGTCGGACGCGAGATGGCCGACCGCTATCCCAAGCGCCATCCGGAAATAGGCGAGACCATTTTCGAAGTCAAGCAATGGCAGGTGTATCACCCGATACACCCGGAACGGCAAGTCATCAAGGGTGTCGATTTCCATGTCAAAAAGGGCGAGATCGTCGGCATCGCAGGCTTGATGGGCGCCGGCCGCACCGAGCTGGCGATGAGTATTTTCGGCCGTGCCTACGGCCGGCATATCAGCGGCAAGGTTTTCATGCACGGCAAGGAAATTGACGTCAGCACCGTGCAAAAGGCCATCGACAACGGCATTGCGTACGTCACCGAAGATAGAAAAGGCTACGGCCTGATCCTGGATCAGGACATCAAGAAAAACATCACGCTGGCCAATCTCAATGGCGTCGCCGACAACACCGTAATCGACGAAGGGCGCGAGTATTCGGTAGCGGCCGACTACCGGCGCCAGCTCAAGATTCGCTGCTCCAACGTATTCCAGAAAGTGCTGAACCTGTCCGGCGGCAATCAGCAAAAAGTGGTGCTCAGCAAATGGCTGTTTTCCAATCCCGATGTGCTGATCCTGGATGAGCCGACCCGTGGCATCGATGTCGGCGCCAAGTACGAGATCTACACCATCATCAGCCAGCTCGCCGCCGAAGGTAAATGCATCATCATGATTTCATCGGAAATGCCAGAACTGTTGGGCATGTGCGACCGCATCTATGTCATGAACGAAGGCAATTTCGTCGGCGAATTGCCGGCGGCGGAAGCATCCCAGGAAAAGATCATGCGCGCTATTGTAAGAAATGAGCGCACAAAGAACGGAGACAACTGAAATGAACCACGACATGGCAGCAAGCGATGCAGCAAGCAAAAACCGGCCCCAGCCCCTGGCCGACAAGAAAGAATACAGCGGCTTCCTGAAAAACAATATGCGCGAATACGGCATGCTGATGTCGTTGATCGCGATCATGGCGTTTTTCCAGTACATGACCGACGGCACCCTGATGCGGCCGCTGAACCTGACCAACCTGGTGCTGCAAAACAGCTACATCGTGATCATGGCGCTCGGCATGCTGATGGTGATCGTCGCCGGCCACATCGATCTGTCGGTAGGCTCGGTGGTCGGCTTCATCGGCGCGCTGGCGGCGGTGCTGATCGTCAACCTGCACATGAACTTTGTACTGGCGAGCATCCTGTGCCTGCTGGCCGGCGCGGCGATCGGCGCGGCGCAAGGTTACTGGGTAGCGTTTTTCAAGATACCTTCGTTCATCGTCACCCTGGCCGGCATGCTGGTATTCAAGGGGCTGACGCTGGCCCTGTTGCAAGGGCAGTCGATCGGGCCTTTCCCGGACGATTTCCAGATGCTCAGCTCCGGCTTCATCCCCGATCTGTTCAATGGCGCCGATTTGCGCGTCACCTCCTTGCTGGTCGGCGTGGTGGTGGCGGCGATCCTGATTTTCGTCAAAGTCCGCGGCCGCGCCAAACAAAGCAAGCACGGCATGGAGGACGAGCCTTATCTATTCTTCATCGTGAAGAACGCCATCTTCGCCGCTGTCATCATTTTCTTCAGCTATCTGCTGGCTTCCTATAAAGGCATGCCGAATGTGCTGATCATCATGTTCCTGCTGATGGTGGTGTACACCTTCATCGCCAACCGCACCACCATCGGCCGCCGCATCTATGCCGTCGGCGGCAACGAGAAAGCGGCCAAGCTGTCTGGCATCAAGACTTCACGCGTGTCGTTTTATACCTTCATCAACATGGGCATGCTGGCCGCCCTGGCCGGGCTGATCTTCGCGGCCCGCCTCAACACCGCCACACCCAAGGCCGGCACCGGCTTCGAGCTGGACGTGATTGCAGCCTGCTTCATCGGCGGCGCCTCGGCATCCGGCGGCGTCGGCAAGGTCATGGGCGCGGTGATCGGCGCTTTCGTGATGGGCGTGATGAACAACGGCATGTCGATCATGGGCATCGGCATCGACTATCAACAAGTGATCAAAGGCCTGGTCTTGCTGGCCGCCGTATTTGTCGACGTCTACAACAAGAACAAATAACCACGCAACTGCGGATGCGCGATCCGCAGTTGGCGAGTTTCAGATTCGCAGATTCTATTTTTAAGCTGGCATCCGTCGCGATGAGGACCGATGCCGCCCTGATAATTTCAATAGGAAACCAAAGATGACTGTCGATAAAAAACGCCCGCTGCGCTCGGCCGAATGGTTTGGCAGCAACGACAAGAACGGCATGATGTACCGCAGCTGGATGAAGAACCAAGGCATTCCCGATCACGAATTCCAAGGCAAGCCGATCATCGGCATCTGCAATACCTGGTCCGAACTGACGCCATGCAACGCCCACTTCCGCAAGATCGCCGAACACGTCAAACGCGGTATTTCGGAAGCCGGCGGCTTCCCGGTCGAGTTCCCGGTATTTTCCAACGGCGAATCGAATCTGCGGCCAACCGCCATGCTGACCCGCAACCTGGCCAGCATGGATGTGGAAGAATCGATACGCGGCAATCCGATGGATGCGGTGGTGTTGCTGGTCGGCTGCGACAAGACCACGCCGGCGCTGCTGATGGGCGCCGCCAGCTGCGATATCCCAGCCATCGTGGTGACCGGCGGCCCGATGCTGAACGGCAAGCACGAAGGCAAGGATCTCGGCTCCGGCACCGCCGTCTGGCAGTTGAGCGAGGCGGTCAAAGGCGGCCAGATCAGCATGCATCAATTCCTCGCGGCCGAATCAGGCATGTCGCGCTCGGCCGGTACCTGCAACACCATGGGCACCGCCTCGACCATGGCTTGCATGGCCGAAGCGCTTGGTACTTCCTTACCGCACAACGCGGCGATTCCGGCGGTCGATGCGCGCCGTTATGTGCTGGCCCACATGTCCGGCATGCGCATCGTCGACATGGTGTGGGAAGATTTGCGGCTGTCTAAAATCCTGACCCGCGCCGCGTTTGAAAACGCCATCCGCGTCAACGCCGCAATCGGCGGCTCGACCAACGCCGTGATCCATTTGAAGGCAATCGCCGCCCGCATCGGCGTGCCGCTGGAGCTGGAAGACTGGACCAGGATCGGCCGCGGCACGCCGACGCTGGTAGACCTGCAACCATCCGGCCGCTTCCTGATGGAAGAGTTTTATTACGCCGGCGGTTTGCCCGGCGTGCTGCGCCGTCTGGGCGAGGCCGGCCTGTTGCCGCACAAGGAGGCCTTGACTGTAAACGGTAAATCGCTGTGGGAAAACAACCAGGATGCACCGATCTACAACGACGAAGTAATCCGCGTCATCGACCAGCCCTTGATCGCCGACGGCGGCATCTGCATCTTGCGCGGCAACCTGGCGCCGCGCGGCGCGGTGCTCAAACCGTCAGCCGCCTCGCCGGAGCTGATGCAGCATCGCGGCAAGGCGGTGGTGTTTGAAGATTTCGCCCACTACAAGGCGCGCATCAACGATCCCGAACTGGAGGTCGACGCCAGCTCGGTGCTGGTGATGAAGAATTGCGGGCCCAAGGGGTATCCCGGCATGGCTGAAGTCGGCAACATGGGCTTGCCGCCGAAACTGCTGGCGCAGGGGATCAAGGACATGGTGCGGATTTCCGACGCCCGCATGAGCGGCACCGCCTACGGCACCGTGGTTCTGCACGTAGCGCCGGAAGCCGCTGCCGGCGGGCCGCTGGGGATAGTGCAAGACGGCGACTGGATAGAACTTGATTGCGAAGCAGGGCGTTTGCACCTCGATATCAGCGATGCCGAAATGGCGCAGCGCCAGACCGCAAGAACCGCAGTGAATGCAGAGACGGTAACGGCGCACAGCGGCTACCAACGCCTTTACATAGACCGTGTATTGCAAGCCGACGAAGGTTGCGATTTCGATTTCCTGGTTGGCTGCCGTGGCTCTGCGGTACCCAAGCATTCTCACTAAAGGGCACCTAGGAAAGCCCCTGTTGCGTCATTCCCGCGAACGCGGGAATCTATTTTAAATCAGTAACTTGGATCCCCGCGTTCACGGGGATGACGGAGTTTTTAGAGCTTATCTAAACATTCTCACTAAGGACTCTCACCAAGAGCAGCCCGGTAAACTGGAGAAGCACATGTTGTTGATTCAATTCAAGCAAGCCGATGGTCAGCGCCGGATCGGCGTACTGGAAGACGAGGGCTGGAGAATCCGCGCAGTGGAAGGCTATGCTTCTACCTACGCGCTGGCGCAAGCGGCGATTGCCGGCAATCGTTCGCTGCAAGACCTGGCCGGTGCCGCCTTGGGAACCACCGTGCTCGACTACGCCGAAGTGGCGCAAGCCGGGCGCCTGCTGCCGCCGCTGGACCACGACGACAGCGCCCATTGCTACGTCACCGGTACCGGCCTGACCCACCTCGGCAGCGCCGACGGCCGCGACGCCATGCACAAGAAAGTCAGCGATGTCGATACCCTGACCGACAGCATGAAAATGTTCCGCATGGGCCTGGAAGGCGGCAAACCGCAGCCAGGGCAGATCGGGGTCCAGCCGGAATGGTTCTACAAAGGCGACGGCAGCATCGTCTGCGCCGCCGAGCAAGCGCTGACCATGCCGCATTTTGCGCTGGACGGCGGCGAAGAACCCGAGATCGCCGCGCTGTACGTGATTGCGCCGGACGGCAGCCCATGCCGGCTCGGCTTTGCGCTCGGCAATGAGTTTTCAGATCATGTCACCGAGCGCCAGAACTACCTGTATCTGGCGCATTCCAAGCTGCGGGTTTGCGCTATCGGCCCGGCCTTGTTGCTGGGAGATCTGCCGCCGCATGTAGAAGGCATGTCGCGCATTCGCGATAGTAATGGTCAGGTGCGTTGGAAAAAACCGTTTGTCAGCGGCGAAGAGAATATGTCGCACACCGTCGCCAATCTGGAATACCACCATTTCAAATACCCGCTGTTCCGGCGTCCCGGCGATGTGCATATCCATTTCTTCGGCACTGCGACATTGAGCTGCTCGGATGGCATCCAGGTCGTGCCCGGAGAAACGTTTGAAATCGACGTCGCTGCATTCGGGCCGCCGCTGCGCAATCGCTTGGCAATCGAGACTTTGGCCGCGCCGTCGATTCGCCAGTTGTAAATCACTAGCTGCGATTCAGCATCTCGGAAGCGCAGCCATTCATAGTTAGGAAAAGCATGAACATTACAGGCGAATCCCTGATCGGCGCCTCCCGTATCAAAGGTGGCGGCGCTGCCTTTTTTGCTTTTAATCCCGCCACCGCAAGCGCGATTGAGCCGGCGTTTCACACCGCAGGCAAAGCCGAAATCGCCTGCGCCTGCGATCTTGCCCGCATCGCCTTCGATCCCTATCGCGCCACCACGCCGGAGACCCGCGCCCGTTTTCTGGAACGCATCGCCGAGAATATCCTGGCGCTGGGCGAGCAGTTGATCGAGCGCGCCATGAGCGAAAGCGGCTTGCCGCGCGCCAGGCTGGAAGGCGAACGCGGCCGCACCGTGGGCCAGCTCAGATTGTTTGCCGAAGTGCTGCGCGAAGGTTCCTGGCAAGACGCCCGCATCGACCCGGCGCTGCCGGAGCGCCAGCCTTTGCCGCGTGTGGATTTGCGCCTGCGCATGATCGCGCTGGGGCCGGTCGCGGTATTCGGCGCCAGCAATTTTCCTTTGGCGTTTTCCGTCGCCGGCGGCGATACTGCGGCGGCGCTGGCGGCTGGTTGCCCGGTGGTGGTGAAGGCGCATCCGGCCCATCCCGGCACCTCGGAACTGGTTGGCAGGGCAATTCAACAGGCGGTATCGGCAGTGGGTTTGCCGGAAGGCGTGTTCTCGCTGCTGACCGGCGTCGGCAACGATCTGGGGATCGCACTGGTGCGGCATGCTGCGATACAGGCGGTCGGGTTTACCGGCTCGCGTCAAGGCGGCCTGGCGTTGATGGCGGCGGCTGCCGCACGTCCGCAGCCGATCCCGGTATATGCCGAAATGAGCAGCATCAATCCGGTATTCCTGCTGCCGCAAGCATTGGCGGCCAAGGCTGACACGTTGGCGGCCGCCTTTGTCGATTCGCTGGTGCTGGGCGTCGGCCAGTTCTGCACCAATCCCGGCCTGGTGCTGGCGCTGCAAGGCGCCGATCTGGAACGCTTCAGTACCGCTGCCGCGGCCCAACTGGCGCAACGCAATGCGGCCACCATGCTGACAGCCGGTATTCAACAGGCCTATCAAAATGGCGTCAGCCGTCTCGCCGCTAACCACAGAGTGCGCCAGCTCAGCCAGGGCGTGGCCAGCAACGCTGCCGGCAGCGGCGTGCCTGCATTGTTCAGCGCCAGCGCCGAAGATTTCCTGGCCGATCCTAAACTGTCGGAAGAAATATTCGGACCGGCGTCGCTGCTGGTGGCTTGCCGCGACATGGCCGAGATGCTGGCCGTGGCAGAGCATCTGGAAGGACAGCTCACCGCCACCTTGCAGATCACCGACGGCGATCACCAGGCCGTGCGCGCACTTCTGCCGATCCTGGAGCGCAAGGTCGGGCGGATTCTGGCGAATGGCTTTCCGACCGGCGTCGAGGTATCGTATTCCATGGTGCACGGCGGCCCGTTTCCAGCCACCTCGGACAGCCGCGCAACCTCGGTCGGCACGGCAGCCATCCAGCGTTTCTTACGGCCGGTTTCCTATCAAAACATACCGCAGGATTTATTGCCGGCAGCGATTCAGGACGGCAATCCGCTGGCGATCTGGCAACGGATCAACGGTCAATTAAAAAAATGAGCTGGTTTCACCAGCATCACATCGAACAGGAGTTGCTATGGCCGCAGTAAAGGATGTTGCAGGCGCGCAGCTGGCGCATTTTCCCAGCCTGAAAGACAAGAATGTATTCATCACCGGCGGCGGCAGCGGTATCGGCGCGGCGATTGTCAGCGCGTTTGCCGAGCAGGGCGCGCGCGTGGCTTTCGTCGATATCGAGACCGCAGCCAGCGAAGCTTTATGTGAGCAGCTGGCGGCAGCCGGCCTGGTCAAACCGCTATTCCGCCATTGCGATATCCGCGACATTCCCGCCTTGCAGGCGACCATCCAAGGTTTGGCGCTAGAACTGGGGGATTTCGATGTGCTGGTCAACAATGCCGCCAACGACCAGCGCCATCAACTGGCGGAAGTCACCCTCGATTACTGGAACGACCGGATTGCCATCAACCAGCGCCCCATGTTTTTTACCTGCCAGGCGATAGCGCCCGGCATGCAAAAAAAGGGCGGCGGATCGATTATCAATCTCAGCTCGATCAGCTGGCACCTGTCGAACGGCGGCTATCCGGTATACACCACCGCCAAGGCCGCCGTGGTCGGCCTGACACGCGGCCTGGCGCGCGATCTCGGACCGCACAATATCCGGGTCAATACCGTATCGCCCGGCTGGGTAATGACTGAAAGACAGATCGCCCTGTGGCTGGACGCCGCGGGCGAGGAAGACATCAAGCGCAACCAATGCCTGCCCGGCAAACTGCAACCCTGGCATCTGGCGCGCATGGTCTTGTTCCTGGCGGCGGATGACAGCGCCATGTGCACCGCCCAGGAATTCATCGTCGACGCCGGCTGGGCTTGAGCACCGGCGCCGGCAGCCCAGTGATGCATTGAAACTCACGCATCACTGGGCTGCGGCCATCTTTTGGCTGGTCGGCCTTGGTTGCGCTGTTCTCGAATTTTCTAAACCTCTGCCTTGATTTCTGCATCGCAGGAATCACCTCATTTTGACTCGGCGGCAAGCGCCGGGCTATAACTGCATTTCCCCCGAAATTCCGGACGGTGACAACATGCCGTGGCTCAGACTGAAAGATTAGGTTGCACCTGTGACCGCCGCATCGCACCGCAAAGGCGCGATGCGGCATTTCCAGCTTCTGATCTTAAACATCAAGGGCGCTGCAAAAAGCATGCAAACATGAGAACCTGCTGAGCCGCTTGCTGGCGACGTTGGCTTAGCGGAACGCAACGGCCATGAATTGTTTGCCAGCCACACCCCCCTGCGCAACTTGGCGGGCCGGAAGCACCATGATCAGCTCTCCGCTTGCATCATCGCCATGCAGATTGATCGTCATTTTCAATTGTTGGTCCATGGCGACGAAAACATTCTGCGCGGTGGCGACAATTTCATGCCTTCCCTGGTCTCCCACTTCGGCATATATTTTTCTCCCTCTGCTGAACAGGTTAAGTGTCATGCCATTCGAAAGATCGTATGAGCGCAGATAGTCATAATATTCTTGCGGCTGCATCCGATGGTACTGGCTGGGGAGGTCAATCCGGAGTGGGGCAGTGATCGTCACAGCACTATCATCTGCTGCCGGTTGTGCCGTGGCAGCCAATGAGAACATGCTTGCAATCAAAATAAAGACAAGGTTTTTCATGGTAAACATCCTTTCTGTTTTCGCTGAAAATACACATATCGGTCAGATCGGTTTTTGGAATGTGATTCTGCGGGTTCCTGCCAGGCAGGAAGAGGAGCTCGGTATATTCTTCCTTTTGCGCTTAGCAGAATGTTGATCCGGCCGGACTACTTACCGGCCATCACCGGATTTGTGCCAGCTACCGGAGTGAGGAGCGGGAATAAAAGGTGCTGGATTAAAAAAACCATTTGCATACGTTCATCGCCATGCCATATAGCATTGTTTTTTTTCGCAGATATGGCATATTTGATCGCGTATCGCAAAGCCACAATAGGACATGTTTACGCCATATTCAAGTCAAACTTCAAGCCAGGCATGCAAGCGTTGCCGCTAATAAATCTGCGTCGCCACTTCCCGGATCTTTTGCTGTAAAAGTCTTGCGCCAGGCGAAAGTATCTGGTGCAGGCGGGTGATGATGCCGAAGCCGTCCATCTTGCACGGCAGCTCGATCGGCAGTATCGCCAGCACATTTACCTGCGCATAAAAGCGCGCCACCTCGGCCGGCATTACATGCAGGAAATCGGTCTGTTGCAGCAAGCTGCTGATGACCAGGATCGCGGTGGTGTCGACCACATTCACCGGCGGCGCCAGGCCGTCCTTGTGAAACATCATGTCGACCCGATGGCGCAATATGCTGCCCTTGGGCGGCAAGACCCAGCCGGCGTCGGCGATATCCTTCAATTGCAGATTCGAGACATGGCGCAAAGGGTGATCGACCCGCGCCACGGCGCACACCGGTTCATCCGATAACTCTTCATATTCCAGATTGCTGTTGTCTTCCTGATCCAGAATCCGCGCCACCAGAAAATCGAGCGAGCCGCGCTGCAATCGTTCCAGCAAGATGTTGCTGCTCTCGACTTCAACCCCGATGCGCAACATCGGCGCCTGCTGCTTGAGGCGCGCAATCGCCGGCGGCAGCAGCACCATGCCCGGCGACAAAATCGCGCCGACATTGACTTGGCCGGAAAGGCCGGATTTCAACGCCGTGATGTCGTCATGCGCATGCGACAAACTGGTCAGCGCCATGCGCGAATGGCGAATCATCGCTTCGCCGTAGATGGTTGGCCGCATGCCGCGCGGCAGCCGCTCGAACAGCAGCACATCCAGCATGTCTTCCAGATCCTTGAGTTGCTTGGAGGCGGCCGGCTGCGTCATGTTGAGCGCTTCCGCTGCGCGATGGATATTGCGTTCCTCGTCCAGCGCTATCAGCAACAGCAGCTGCCGGGTTTTCAAGCGGGCGCGGAGAAACCAGTTGGTGTCGTTGGCGGGCATGGCGGTCTCGTTGTGTAATTTTTAGTGTGCTCGCTCGGCCAATGCAGGGATCCGGCGAGGTCGGTGATGCTCAGGAAATGATATCAAATCCAGTATTGAAGTGGCGTAAAAATTCATTGGATCGATATCGATCTAATCCCTACTATGAGCCCACATTCACGCTGGTTGATGGCCGGGACTACCCGCTGCAGCCTGACAGTGGATGAATTCATAATAATTTCTAGGAGACGACAACATGAACCGTAGCAAAACCTTCGCCGCGCCATCCCGAGTGCTGGCGGCAGCCGCCGCAATGAGCCTATTCGGCCTGGCCGCCAGCGCAGCCCAGGCGCAGACCAATGTAACCATCTACGGCCGGGTCGACGCCGGCATCGATTTTCAAACAGGTGTTGCACTGAAAGACGCCAACGGCAACCTGACCGGCAAGACCGGCAGCAAACTGGCCGGCTCCGGCAACCAATGGGGCACCAGCATGATCGGCTTCAAGGGCACGGAAGACCTGGGCGGCGGACTAAACGCCTTCTTCTTGCTGGAATCCGGCTTTGACGCCACCAAGGGCACCACCAACGGCAGCGCCTTGTTCAATCGCCGTTCCTATGTCGGTTTGAACGGCAGCGCCGGCTCGATCAAATTTGGCAAGAACCTGTTCATTGTGAATGACATCTGGTATCTCGATCCTACCGGCCAGCAATTCATGAGTACGCAAAATCTGGTGAACGGGCGCAACTGGCCAGGCGCCAACAACGTGATCGAATATCAAACACCTACCTGGGGCGGCTTTAACGCCACCTTGCAAACCAGCCTGGGCGAACAAGCCGGTTCTACCAAGGCCGGCCGCAAAGACGGGATTTCCTTGGTCTACACTACCGGCGGTCTGGAGTTACGCGCCATTTACGACGTGATCCGCGACAGCAGCGGCCGTTACACCGACCTCTACACAAGCTCGAAGGATTTGATTGTCGGCGGCACTTACACCGTGGATAAACTGAAGCTGTTTGCCGGTTACGAAAATCTCTCGGCGCCAGATACCGTCGCCGCCACCGCTGCCGACAAACTCAATCACTACTGGCTGGGCGTTAACTATGCGGTGACGCCGGCGTTGACCTTGATCGGCGCCGCCTACCATAACAAACTCAACCACGACGCCGGCAGCGCCAGCCTGTTCATGGTCGGCGCCAACTACAACCTGTCGAAACGCACCTTGCTCTACGCCGCCCTCGGCACTGTGCGTAACAAAGGCAATGCCGATTTCGCCACCGAGTTCGACACCCCCTTGCCAGGACATGGCCAAAACGCCAGCTATGTTGGCATCAGCCATTCTTTCTGAGCATTCGCTTTGATGCCGATTGCCGCATCGATGTAGCGCAGCAGCGAGGCCATGAGATACCATCATGGCCTCGCTGGCGTTAGAATCTGTGACGATTATTCGTTACGGCGAAGTTACAGCTAATCCAAAGGAATGAAGGAATGCTCTATCAAAACCATCCAGTGCCGGGCCGGATTCGATGCTGACCGCAAGCCTGCTGATAGACGGCAAGCATTTGCTGGGGGAGGGCGTGCTGTGGTGCCCGCGCAGCCAGCGCCTGTTCTGGACCGATATTCTCGGCGCCACGCTGTGGTGCCACCGGCCTGCCAGCGGCGACACCGAAAGCTGGCCTATGCCGGAACCGCTGGCAACGTTCGCCCTCACCGCCGACGATGACCGGTTGCTGCTGGGCCTGGCCTCGCAACTGGCCTGGTTCAATTTTTCAAGCAAGACGATAACGCCGATTTGCAAAGTCGAGACGGACTTGCCGCTGACCAGAATCAACGACGGCCGCTGCGACCGCGCCGGTCGCTTCGTATTCGGCACCAAGAACGATGCGCCGGATCTGGCGCGTTGCTGCAGTTTCTACCGGCTCAATACCGATCTCACGCTGGAACGCCTGGCGTTGCCCTCGGTAGCCATCAGCAACAGCATTTGCTTCAGCCCCGACGGCCGCACCATGTACTACTGCGATTCGCCCGGCAAGATCATCCATTGCTGCGACTACGACACAGCTGCCGGCAGCACCAGCAATGCACGCGTGTTCGCCGATTTGCGGCAGCAGCCCGGCGAGCCGGACGGCTCAACCGTAGACAGCGAAGGTTACTTGTGGAATGCGCAATGGGGCGGCTACCGGGTGCTGCGCCTGGCGCCCGACGGCAGCATCGATCGCATGATCCAGGTGCCCGTGGCGCAGCCCAGTTGCGTGGCGTTGGGCGGCGCCGATCTGGATACCTTGTATGTGACCAGCGCGCGCGAATCGCTATCGGCAGCAGCCTTGCTGGCCGAGCCGGCGGCAGGCGGCGTGTTCCAGCTGCGGCTGGAAGATATTCGCGGTTTGCCGGAAGCGCGTTTCGGCGCTTAAGGCCTTGCTATGCCGGCCATCTATCTGCCTTACAGATAGCTGATAGTCATGATGACCGGGCTCAGTTCGCCGCCGGCGGCAGAGCGCTTGGCCGTCAGCCGCAGATTGGTTTGCCCCTTGAACGCCATCCGGTAATAGGCGGCTTCCTCGCTCCCCAGCGGCTTGCCGTCGCGCGACAAGGTGATGGTGGTGGCAGAGTTGGCATTCGGCCCGATCTGTTGGAACGCCACATCGAAAGCGCTGCGATGGTCGCAACTGAGGTTCATGTCTATCGTCGCCCTTTGCTTGCTGCCGGCGGTGCTGGTGGTACTGGTAGTGCAAGGCGGTTCGACGATGCTGCCGGTGAAATGGATAACGCCGCTGTTGCCACCAGCCGCCATGGCGCTTGACGCTAAGGATAACAAGACAGATGCGGCGGCGAATTGTAGCGTGACGATTCTCATGGCGTCTCCTAGCGTAGGGTGAAATTGCAGGTTTCATTGCACCTTGGTAATGATGCCTTATGGAAACTTGCAATAACCCTATCTCACTCGCTCAGAGTCAAAGAGTCAATAGATTTCTGCATGGAAATTAAAAAAACATGAGAATATTCTCGGAATACGCTTGTAAAACCCGGAATGAAATCATTTTGATAATGGGTTTTCTCAAATTTACGGTTTGAGATATTACAAATGGATTGGGGCTGGTTACTGTGCGGGACGCAGTAAATCCCGGCAGCTCGCCGGCACGGCCTGCGGGGCAGTAAAGTCGGGCCAGGCGGGCACGCTCCAAGGACATAACTTTCCAGTGCCGATGCTTGTTGCATTCTTGCTCTGAGAAACTGTTAAATGCCCGCAATTTGATGACTAACAGGCTGTACTCTGCCGAAAATCATGCATTGCCGTCACGCCGCCAGGATGCGGCCGATGGCGGCGCTGTTGACGGCGATTTTTTCCGTGTCTTCATACAATTGCTCGACCCGCCGCTGCAGCGGATACCAGGCTGACCAGTTGGCTGCCTGCGCCGCCTCGCCAGTTGCGCCGCTTGCGCCAACATCGCCGGGCATGGGGCTGGCGCTTGGGGCCGCCAGCGGCGCCGCCGGATTCAAGACTTGCTCCGCCAGTTCAAGCGTCTTGCGGACGTGGGCGGTGGCGGCGTCGAGCTGAAGGTTGACGGCTTCATGCGGCATGCCTTCGGCGTTGCGCCGCAACAGCATGCGCAGCGCGGCGATATGCGCAATCACCAGATAATTGTGGACGATGAATTGATTCAGGTTTTCGACGGCGCGATGTTTGCTGAGCGGTTCGTCGAGCATCCGCACCAGGGTCGAGGCCAGCTCGGAGATGCTATCCAGGAAGCGTTTGCGGCAGACGCGGTAAATGAAATCGTCGCGCACTTTGCCTTGCAGCAGGTTGCTGCCGGCTTCGAGGAAGCGTTGGTTGCTTTTCAAGACGTTGCGGACCAATTGCGGCAGCGTGCGGTATTCCCAACTCGGCAGGACGAAGCTGAAGGCGGTGGCGATGACGGCGCCGATCAGCGTATCGATCAGGCGTTCGCCGATGACATGGCCGCTGCTGGGGATCACCAGGTTGATCTGCAGCAGAATCTGCATGCTGGCGGCAATCGCGGTGTAGCGGTATTTGACGTAGATGAAGGCGGGCGCAGCGGCGGTGGCCATGAACATGAAGCCGAGCAGGGCGATCGGCTCGTGCACGAAGCGCAGGATCAGCGCGGTGGCGACACAGCCGATCAGGGTGCCGATCAAGCGGTCGCTGCGGCGCTGTTTGGTCTGGCTGAAACTGGGTTTGAGAATGATGGCAATGGTCAGCACGATCCAGTAGCCGTGGCCGGCGTAGGGCAGGGAATCGGCCGCCAGCAGGCCGCAGGAAATCGCCAGCGCCGCGCGTATCGCAAAACGGAAGGTGGGCGATTGCCAGCGCAGGTTGGAGACCAGCACGCCTAACTGGTATTTCTGCTGGGTCAGGAAGGGCGTCATGTCTTTGCTCATGAACACCGGCAGCGGCCCTTGCACGCTTTGGGTGGCGTGGTGCAGTTGGCCGATCATGTCGATCGCATCGCAGATCTTGATATAGGTGGCGCGCAGGATATCGAGCGTTTCTTCGGAGAGTTTGCCGGCCAGGCTGTCTTGCTGCAGTTGTTGCAGTTCGGCCTCGATCGAGCGCATCTCGGCCTTGTAGTTGATGCTGGCGAACGAGGCGCGCTTGCGGGTGACGGCGTAGGCGATCGATTCGATATCCGAGGCGGCCTTGCTGACCAGATCGCGCAGATAGGTGAGGACGTCGGCGTCGGCCAGATGCTGGCGCAGGATGGCGTAATCGGTATGGGCCGAGAGGATATGTTCGTACAGATCGAACATGCCGAAATGGACTTGCACCAGGATCGTGTCTTGCTCATTCTTCGGGTCGCGCAGGATCAGGTCGCGCGAGGCTTGCTGTTTTTCGGCCAGCACGATCTGCTGCCGCACCAGGGTGTTGAACTGGCTGTTGAGATCCATGTGGATGTCGTAGAAATCGGCCTTGATGTTGATGTAGCGGGCCAGTTCGAACAAGGCTTCGGCCAGCACCTGCTGTTTGATGCGGCTGCGCAAAAACCAGGAAACCGTCATCGAATAGGCCAGGTAAATCAAGCCGCCGCTGAGGAACAAGCCGGTGTGAAACAGCGCTTGCGGCACGCTCATGGCGTTTTCCATGGCCAGCGTCATGACGAACAGGGCGGAGAATTGCAGCGGCATGGCTTTTTTGCCATACACCAGCATCATGCTGGCGAGGAAGGTGACGATCACCAGCATGCCGCTCAGCAGCCAGTGAAACGGCGCACAGAGGCTGATGATGAGCGTGACGGCGGTGCAGATCAGCACGCTCGACAGCATCTCGTTGAACTTGTGGCGCAGCGTGCTGGGCAGATCCATCAGGCTGGTGGAGAGGGCGCCGATACAGACCGTCATCGCGGTCGGCAGATCGGTGAATTGCAGCACCAGCAAGGTGAGGCCGACGACGCCGGTGGCGATCCGCAAACCCGTATAGAAATAGTGACTGAAAAGAAAGGTGCGCAGATCTAGGGCGTAGTGCATGTCGGGTCTGGGGCGGTAGCTGACAAGGCTGAAAGTGTACCTGTTTGCTCGCATCAATTGTGCCGAATGTGGCAAAAAAACCAAGAAAACATCGCAGTGCCTGGCGGCTGCCGCGGCGGGGCGCGCAGGATCGATTTGATTCGCCCTTTTTTACGTTTTTTTTACACTTTGTTTACACCCCCGTCGCCACTCTTTACGACATTTTTAGAAGCATCTGTATAGCCTGTCGGTACCGCAACTAATCTGTAATGAGGGTAATGATGGAGCTGAAGGAGTTGGCATTGGATGGAATCTATGTTGGCGCGATCGTGGCGATGTTTGTCGTCACCTGGGCGCTGGCGGTGGGCTGCAAGAAGCTGGAGGACCGTCAATGAACGCGTTCTACATACTTGGCGCAGTGGTGACCGTGGCGCTGCTGGTGTACCTGGTGGTGGCTTTGTTAAATGCGGAGGATTTCTGACATGACCTCCCAATCCACCATGTTGTTGATCGCTTTCCTGGCGGTGCTGCTGGTGCTGAGTTATCCGCTCGGCAAATTCATCGTGCAGGTTGCCGCCGGTTCTTCCGAGCATGCGCCGGTATCGGGTTTCGGCTGGTTCAACCGGGTTGAGCAATGGCTGTACCGTTGCGCTGGCATCCAGGCCAATGCCGAGATGAACTGGAAAAACTATGCGCTGGCCTTGCTGCTCTTTAATACCATCGGCGCGCTGGCTACCTATGCCTTGCAACGCTTCCAGCTGTGGCTGCCGCTGAATCCGCAGCATTTTGCCAATCTCAGCTCGGATTCCGCCTTCAATACTGCGGTCAGCTTTATCAGCAACACCAACTGGCAAGGTTATTCGGGTGAAAGCGCGATGAGCTACCTGACCCAGATGCTGGTGCTGGCGGTGCAGAACTTCTTTTCCGCTGCTACCGGCATTGCGGTTGCGTTTGCCTTGATTCGCGGTTTTTCGCGTCATTCGGCGCAGTCTATCGGCAATTTCTGGACCGACATTACCCGTTCTACCGTGTACCTGCTGTTGCCGTTGTCGGTGATTTTCTCGGTATTCCTGATCAGCCAGGGCGTGATCCAGAATTTCGATTCCTATAAAGACGCCACTATCGTGCAGCCGCTGACCTATCAGCAGCCTAAAGTCGGCGCTGATGGCCAGCCTGTCAACGACGCCGCCGGCAAACCTGTGCTGGAAACCATGAACACCAAGGTGCAAACCCTGGCCATGGGACCGGTGGCTTCGCAGGAAGCGATCAAGATGATAGGCACCAACGGCGGCGGTTTCTTCAACGCCAACTCGGCCCATCCGTATGAAAATCCTACGCCGCTGTCGAATTTCTTCCAGATGCTGGCGATCTTCCTGATCCCGGCCGCGCTTTGCTTCACCTTCGGTTTCATGGTTGGCGATATCCGCCAGGGCTGGGCGGTGCTGGCGGCGATGACGATTATTTTCGTGATCATGACTTGTGTGGTGATGTACGCCGAGCAGCAGGCGCATCCCGGCCTCAGCGCCTTGGGTATCGACCAGGCGCATGGCTTGCTGCAGTCCGGCGGCAATATGGAAGGCAAGGAAAGCCGTTTCGGCATCAGCGCTTCGGCCCTGTTTGCAGCGGTTACCACGGCAGCCTCTTGCGGTGCGGTGAACGCCATGCACGATTCGTTCACGGCTTTGGGCGGCATGGTGCCGATGGCGCTGATACAGATGGGCGAAGTGGTGTTCGGCGGCGTCGGTTCCGGCCTGTACGGCATGCTGGTGTTTGCCATCATGGCGGTGTTCATCGCCGGCCTGATGATCGGCCGCACGCCGGAATACCTGGGCAAGAAAATCCAGTCCTTCGAAATGAAGATGACCTCGATTGCGATCCTGGCGACGCCGATCCTGGTGTTGGGCGGCACGGCAATTGCGGTGATGGCGACGGCCGGGGTGGCCGGCATCGCCAATCCCGGCGCGCACGGCTTCAGCGAAATCCTGTACGCCTTCTCTTCTGCCGCCAACAACAACGGCAGCGCGTTTGGCGGCCTATCTGCCAACACGCCGTTCTATAACGTGATGCTGGCGATAGCCATGTGGTTCGGACGTTTCATCATCATCGTCACGATCCTCGCGATGGCCGGTTCGTTCGCCGCCAAAAAACGGCTGGAACCGAACTCCGGCACCATGCCGACGCATGGCCCGCTGTTCATCGTATTGCTGATCGGCGTCGTGGTGCTGGTGGGGGTGCTGAACTATGTACCGGCGCTGGCGCTTGGCCCTGTGGTTGAACATCTGCAAATCTTTGCAGCACACTAAGTTAAGAAGAAGGATCATCATGTCTCGCACTAATCTGACGTTGTTCGATTCCGCGCTCATGGGCCCGGCTATCGTCGCATCGTTCAAAAAACTGGCGCCGCAAACGCAATTGCGCAACCCGGTGATGTTTGTGGTTTATGTCGGCAGCATCTTGACTACGCTGCTGTATTTCCAAGCCCTGATCGGCAAGGGCGAGGCCAGCCCGGCTTTCATCCTGGCGATCTCGGTGTGGCTCTGGTTCACCGTCCTGTTCGCCAATTTTGCCGAAGCGTTGGCCGAAGGGCGCAGCAAGGCGCAGGCGGAATCGCTGCGCGCCTTGAAGCAAACCGTTTCCGCCAAAAAGCTGGAACGCAACAGCCAGCCCAAGGGCCAGCTCAGCAACTGGGCGGCAACCTCGGCCAGTAATCTGCGCAAGGGCGACGTGGTGCTGGTGGAAGCCGGCGATGTGATCCCGGTGGACGGCGAAGTCATCGAAGGCGTGGCCTCGGTCGACGAGAGCGCGATTACCGGCGAATCGGCGCCTGTGATCCGTGAATCCGGCGGTGATTTTTCTGCGGTGACCGGCGGCACCCGGGTGCTGTCCGACTGGCTGGTGGTACGCGTCACCGTCAATCCTGGCGAAGCCTTCCTGGATCGCATGATTTCGATGGTGGAAAGCGCCAAGCGTCAAAAGACGCCGAACGAAATCGCTCTCACCATCTTGCTGGTGGCGCTGACTATCGTGTTCCTGCTGGTAACGGTGACGCTGCTGCCGTTCTCCTTGTTTAGCGTGGCTGCGGCCAAGAGCGGTTTGCCGATCACCATCACGGTATTGGTGGCCTTGCTGGTGTGCCTGATTCCGACCACCATCGGCGCCTTGCTGTCCGCCATCGGCGTGGCCGGCATGAGCCGCATGATGCAGGCCAACGTGATTGCCACCTCCGGCCGTGCGGTGGAAGCAGCCGGCGACGTTGATGTGCTGTTGCTGGACAAGACCGGCACTATCACGCTCGGCAACCGTCAGGCATCGGCCTTCGTTCCTGCGCCCGGCATCACCGAGCAGCAACTGGCGGATGTGGCGCAACTGGCTTCGCTGGCGGATGAAACGCCGGAAGGGCGCAGCATCGTGGTGCTGGCCAAGCAGCGTTTCAATATCCGTGAACGCGAAATGAGTTCCTTGCACGCTGAGTTTGTACCGTTCACCGCGCAGACCCGCATGAGCGGCGTCAATATCGGCAACCGTGCGATCCGCAAGGGCTCATCCGAAGCGATCAAGAACTATATGCAAGAGCTGGGCCTGCCGTTTCCTGCCGAAGTCGCACATAACGTCGACGACGTCGCCCGCCGCGGCAGTACGCCGCTGGTGGTGGTGGATGAAGGCGTGGTGATGGGTGTGGTGGAACTGAAGGATATCGTCAAGGGCGGCATCAAGGAACGTTTTGCCGAACTGCGCCGGATGGGCATCAAGACGGTGATGATCACCGGTGACAATCGCCTGACGGCAGCCTCGATTGCGGCTGAGGCAGGGGTTGACGATTTCCTGGCGGAAGCGACGCCGGAAGACAAGCTCAAGCTGATTCGCAGCTATCAATCCGAAGGCCGTCTGGTGGCGATGACCGGCGACGGCACCAATGATGCGCCGGCGCTGGCCCAGGCTGACGTCGCGGTGGCGATGAACAGCGGCACGCAGGCGGCGAAAGAGGCCGGCAATATGGTCGATCTGGATTCGAATCCGACCAAGCTGCTGGAGATCGTCGAGATCGGCAAGCAGATGCTGATGACGCGCGGCGCCTTGTCTACCTTTTCGATTGCCAACGATATCGCCAAGTATTTCGCGATTATCCCGGCGGCTTTCATCACCACTTATCCGCAGCTGGCGGCGCTGAATGTGATGCACCTGGCCAGCCCGTCGTCGGCGATCATGTCGGCGGTCATTTTCAACGCCTTGATCATCGTGGTGCTGATTCCGCTGGCGTTGAAGGGCGTGCGCTATCGCGCGGTCGGGGCTGCTTCGCTGTTGCGTCGTAATCTGCTGATCTATGGCTTGGGCGGTATCGTCTTGCCCTTTATCGGCATCAAATTGATCGACATGATTTTGTCGGTAATGCATTTAGTATGATCAGGAGTCTCGACATGAAATCCGCATCTACAACAACATTGTCGCCAGCAGAGTCGGCAACCAAGACAGCTACGGCAAAGGTGACTTCGCAAGGCGTATTGCGTCCTGCCCTGGTCGTATTCGTCGGCCTGACCGTGCTGTGCGGGGTGATCTATCCGCTGGCCGTGACCGGCATCGGCAAGGCGGCTTTTCCGGATCAGGCGTCCGGCAGCCTGGTCGTGCAGAATGGCAAGCTGATCGGTTCACGCCTGATCGGCCAGGAGTTTTCCGCTCCCAACTATTTCTGGGGCCGCTTGTCGGCGACCAGCCCGATGCCGTATAACGCCCAGTCTTCCGGCGGTTCGAACTTCGGGCCTAGCAATCCGGCTTTGATTGATGCTGTCAAGGGCCGGGTCGAGGCCTTGAAAGCGGCCGATCCAGGCAACACGCTGCCGATTCCGGTCGATCTGGTGACTGCCTCCGGCAGCGGCCTGGATCCGGAAATCAGTCTTGCCGCAGCCTACTACCAGGCCGGGCGCGTTGCGCGTGAACGCAAACTGAGCGTCGATACCGTGCGTGCTCTGATAGACAGTTTGCAGTTGCGGCGCAGCCTGGGCTTCCTGGGCGAGCCGCGGGTTAATGTCATGGCGCTGAATCTGGCGCTGGACCGGCAAAGTTCAGCTTCAACTTCGCCTACAGTCCCAGCTCCAGCGGCAAACTAATCCAGCAGCGTTATCTGCGTGTAGAAGCTGGCCACAAGGTGTGTGGCCAGCTTCTACACGCGCCTTTGAAGTCAACCTCCAACCACCTGTGTTTCACCTGATGCCTATGAAGAAAATACTCTATCTTTCCGGTCTGATTACTGTCATCGCCGTTGCCGCTTTTACCACTGGCCCCTCGCAAGCGGAAGAGGCGGTGCCGGATAACTCGCTGACGTTCAACGCCAGCCTGGCATCCGATTATCGTTTTCGCGGAATTTCCCAGACGCGCCTGAAGCCGGCTCTGCAAGGCGGCGCGGACTATAGCAACAATCCAAGCGGCCTGTATGCCGGGACCTGGCTATCGACACTCAAATGGGTTAAGGATAGCGGCGGCGACGGTAATATCGAGTGGGATATCTATGCTGGCAAGAAAGGCAATTTCACCCAGGATCTGAGCTATGATTTCGGCGTTCTGTCGTATGTCTATCCGTCCAATGATTTGCATCCTGACGCGGATACGACGGAGCTGTACGGCCAGCTGGGCTACGGTCCTGCCTACCTCAAGTATTCGCAGTCGCTGACCAATCTGTTCGGTGCGGTTAACAGCAAGAACAGCGGTTATCTGGACATCGGCGCGAATATCGATGTCAGCAACGGCTATACGGTGAATTTGCATGCCGGCCATCAAACCGTCAAAAACAATTCGACATTGAGCTATAACGACTGGAAGGTTGGCTTGACCAAGGATTTT
>NZ_JAGQEG010000054.1 GCF_018305005.1 Collimonas silvisoli | reverse complement strand
CTACTTTTTTACCACTCACCGAAAAACTTTTTACTACCCACACCACCATCAGCCCCGCCTCCCCACCTCAAACTCCGCGCCAAATCAGCCCCAACTTCTCTTCAGCTGCTTCGCTTATCTCGCGTCGTTCTCAACGGGAGGCGAACTATAGCAACCCTTTTAAAACCCAGCAAGTACTTTGTTAAATATATTTCGATTTACTTCTTTTTACCCAAATCCACGCCCATCAACAGCACCTATCAACTACACATCCACAGAATTCAATACTGCCCAGCGCGCAGCGCTCACGCCCTTTTCCAGACTGATACGGCTGACTATCTGTTCCAGCTGCGAATGGTTGCTAGGTGAAGTAATCAAATCTGCCCGCACTTCCAGTTGAGTGCCGGAAGCCAAGTCCTCGCTATGCAGCGACTGCACAACCAGGTGCGGCATGCCATTCAACATATGCAGCATCAAAGTACGTACCTGCACCTCGTCTTCCGGCCTGCATACTATAGAGAGGCGATATACCTGCTCGATTTCAGTCGCGCTATGCAGATCCTGGCGATTGATCAAGTGGGAAACCCCTCGCAACAATACATTGGCGCCTAATATTGCAGCGGCGCCGATGGCGGCTTCCAGTGCATGACCAAGCCCGCACAGCACGCCGACCGCCGCCGAGCACCACAGCGTCGCAGCGGTATTGAGCCCGCGCACGTTAATCCCTTCGCGCATGATGACGCCGGCGCCAAGGAAACCGATACCAGACACGACATAAGACGCGATCCGGGTCGCACCTTGCGGATCCGACTCGAACGCCGAGACCATGACGAACAGCGATGCACCTATCGACACCAGGGCGTTAGTCCGCAAACCGGCCATGCGCTGGCGCATTTGACGCTCTGCGCCTATCAATGAACCTAAGGTCAAGGCGAGCAATACGCGCAAGGTAAATATTTTCCAATCCATCTTCACTACCTTTCTGTGTACATCGCCATGCCAGCTGGCGACAATCCGTGGGTGTTCAGCGCTGCTTCAGGTACTGAAGATCAGCTAACAATGCAAACAAACGAAGGGATGGGAATATATGGTGGCGATGCCGGATCGCACGAGATACTACAGCGCGTCAATTCATAAACTGTAGCAATGGCCTACTACTGACTAGCAGATGAATTGCAGCGGGCTGCGCGCCCATCCGCGGCTACTGGTACAACTGTCCAAAACCGGATCTCCTACGAAGATAGTCCACGGGATTCTATGTAGACACTATGGGCAAGTCAAGCAACAACCGCTACATCCGCCGCCAGCTTGCGCAGGACGTGGGCGGCTGCCACCAGGCCGAAGGTCGCGGTAACCACCACCGCCGAGCCATAACCGGCGCAATTCAGCCCCGTGACACCGGGCGCGGCGTCAGCGTCGATGCTGCATACCTCTTCGGTGAGCGGCGCACTTAAGGGTTCGGTGGAAAACACCGCATCGACGCCGAAGCGGTTCCTGTCGCCGCGCGGGAAACGGTGTTCCGAGCGTAAACGCTTGCGTACCTTGGCCAGCAAAGGTTCCTGCTCGGTCTTGGAGAGATCGCGGATTTCAATCCGGGTAGGATCGACCTGACCGCCTGCGCCGCCAATCGTGATCAGACGAATGCCCTTGTCGCGGCAATAGGCAATCAACGCGGTCTTGGCACGAACATTGTCGATGGCGTCGATCACATAGTCGTAACGCTGCTCGCCTATCATTTCCGGCAAGTTATCTGCAGTAATGAAATCTTCCACCTCGGTGACATGGCAGTAGGGATTGATCTGCGCAACACGGGCCGCCAGCGCGCTCACTTTGGCCTGGCCCAGCGTATCGGTCAGCGCATGGACCTGACGATTGATGTTGGATTCGGCCAGATTATCCAGATCGATCATGGTCAGATTGCCGATCGCACTGCGCGCCAATGCCTCGATCGCCCAGGAACCAACGCCGCCGACTCCGATCACGCAGACATGCGCTTGCAGAAAACGCGCCAGCGCGGCGGCGCCATACAGGCGTGCGATGCCGCCAAAGCGCCGGTCGAAATCGATTTCATCGAGATCGATAGTAGTGGGAGCGGAAACGCCAGAGGCGCTTGATACGACAGATGAAGGCATGGTTGGAAGCAAAAAATACAGGCAATCGTCAAAATATCCGAGGACGACCGGATATCGCTATTGACGCTATTTTACCGGCTCCGCAAGACGGATTTATTTTGAAGTGTTTTAATATAACTACATTGTTATTTATAGATGAATTATCAGATAAGCATCTATCCACCGGGAGCATCCCAGGTTAACCCACGAGATACATCACCATGCCAAACGCATTAATAAGCACGGCGCCGGATTTCAGCCAGCCGATCGCAGTCCTCAAGCACTGCCACGAACGGATACGCAAGCAGCTCGCCACACTGCAGAATTTGCTCGACCATGTGCCGCAGCACGGCAACGATGACCAGGCACAACAGGCGGCCCACAGCGTCATGCGCTATTTCAATCAAGCCGCCCCGCATCATCATGCCGATGAAGAACACGACCTGCTGCCGATGTTGAACGCCACAGCAACAGGCGAAGACGCCGCCCTGCTGCAAAAACTGATGCCCGAAATCCTGGCTGAACATCAGCAGATGGATAAGCTCTGGCACTCTCTCAATCAACAATTGACGCATATCGCCGACGGCGAAGCGGCAACCCCGGCGACGCTGCTGTCGCCGCAAGACGTCCATCAATTTTCTACCATCTACTCTGCTCACATGGAAAAAGAAGAAACCTGGATCGCCCCCATGGCCAAGCGCATTTTCAATGAGCAGCAGATGCAACAGCTAGGAGCAGCAATGCAACAACGTCGAGGTATTTCAGCATGAGCCAAACCAAGGAGCAATCAATCGCAGATCTCAGAATCGACTACAGCCAGGCCAGCCTGTCAGAAGCCGACAGCGCCGCCGATCCGATTACGCAGTTCGGAAAATGGTTTGATGAAGCCATCCAGGCTGAAGTGCCTGAAGCGAATGCGATGAGCCTGGCAACGGTGGGCAGCAATGGCCGGCCATCATCCCGCATCGTACTGATCAAACAGTTTGATGAACGTGGTTTCACCTGGTTTACCAATTTCGAAAGCCGCAAGGGCCACGAACTTCTGGAACATCCCTACGCTGCACTGCTGTTTCACTGGATAGCGCTGGAACGCCAGGTACGCATCGAAGGAAGAGTCGAGCGTGTCTCAGAAAGCGAGAGCGATGCTTATTTTCACAGCCGGCCGTTACGCAGCCGCCTCAGTGCGATTGCATCGGCACAAAGCCAGCCCATCGACGGCCGCGACATGCTCGAAGCCGAATACGCAAAAGCCGAACAAGAGTTTTACGATCACCCGCCGCGCCCAAAGCATTGGGGCGGCTACAGACTTTTTCCGGATACGGTAGAATTTTGGCAAGGACGGCGGTCCCGTTTGCATGACCGGATTTTGTATACCCTGGACGCAAATGGCAGCTGGCAGCGGCAACGCCTGCAGCCTTAGTTCCGCGTCATTGGTCAACGCTGGCCGCTTGGTACAAGTATTTAATCACCGGAGGAGAAATCGTGTTCTGGGAAAAGAAGCTTGAAAACTGGGTTAGTGAAGTCCGTCACCATGCCGCACTGCCGTTGCGGCTGGAATTGTGGAACGGCCAGCGGTTTGACTTTGGCACATATGCGACGCCGGAGGTTACCGTACGCGTGCCACATGTATCCTCTCTCACTTATCTGCTGACGCCATCCCTCGCCAATCTCGGCGAGGCCTATGTCGAAGGCAAAATCGAAGTCGAAGGGAAAATCAAGGAAATCATCGCCGTCGGCAATGCACTGGCCGCCAATACACTGAAGGCGGATGGCAAATTTTCCCGCATTACCCGCACCTTCCGCCACAACAAGGAAAAAGACGCCGAAGCGATTCGTTATCACTACGACGTCTCCAATGATTTTTACAAGCTGTGGCTGGACCAGAACATGGTCTATTCCTGCGCCTATTTCGAGAACGGCGATGAAGACCTGGCCACTGCCCAACTCAAAAAGATCGATCACATCCTGACCAAGATCCAGGTCCGGCCGGGCCAGACCCTGCTCGATATCGGCTGCGGCTGGGGTGCGCTGGTATTGCGGGCAGCGCAAAAGTTCGGCGCAAAATGTGTCGGCATCACGCTCTCGGAAAACCAGTACGCATTGGCCAAAGAGCGGGTTGCGCAAGCCGGCCTTGAAGACCAGATAGAAATTCGCTTGCAAGACTATCGCGATATTACCGGCAGCTTCGACAGGATCACCAGCGTCGGCATGTTCGAACATGTCGGCCTGAATAATCTGCCTATGTATTTCTCGCGCATCCGTAGTTTGCTGGCGGACGATGGCATCGCGATGAATCATGGCATCACCACGACCGACATCGACAACGGCGAATCGCCATACGGCGGCGGCGAATTCATCGACAAGTACGTGTTCCCGCACGGCGAATTGCCGCATATCGGCCTGGTGTTGAAAACCATGCAGGAAGGCGGACTGGAAGTATTCGACGTGGAAAATCTACGGCGCCATTACGCCAAGACTTGCGGCATCTGGGCAGACAATCTGGAAGCGCGCGCCGAGGAAGTCAGAAAAACAGTGGATGACCGGCGTTTCCGTATCTGGCGCATTTATCTGGCGGGCAGTTCTTACGGCTTCGAGCGCGATTGGGTGTCGCTGTACCAGGTTGTGTGCCGTAAAGCAGGACGCAGCGCGAGCACCCTGCCCTGGTCCCGGGATTATATTTATCAGGCTTCGAAATAATCTGCAGACTACACATATCCACTGTTCTGCCTGGAACAGTGGATAAACCCTCAGTTGCCGATGACCTTCTCGGTAAATATCTTGCGCAGCTTTGCCACTTTTGGCGCGACTACAAACGCACAATAGCCCTGTAAGGGATGTTGGCGGAAGTAGTTCTGATGGTAGTCCTCCGCCTTGTAATAGGCTTCTGCAGGACTCAACTCGGTGATGATGGGTGCGTCCCAGACATTGGCCATTTCTGCAATCACTTGTTCCGCGACCTTCTTCTGCTGCGGCGACTGATAATAGATCGCAGAACGGTATTGCGTGCCGACGTCATTGCCCTGCCGGTTCAAGGTAGTCGGATCGTGGATCGTGAAGAAGATTTCCAATAACTCGCGAAAACTGATCTGCTCCGTATCGAATGTCACTGCCACTACTTCAGCATGGCCGGTGGTGCCTTCGCAGACTTGCTCATAACTCGGGTTCGTTACATGACCGCCGGTATAGCCGGATTCGACATGCTGTACGCCCTTGATTTCTTGATATACAGCCTCCAGGCACCAGAAACACCCGCCCCCTAATACCGCAACTTCGTTACTCATGGCTGCTACTCCTCTGGTTACCTTCTAATAACACTTTAACTTTAACGCAATTCGGGACTCTACGCGATAGACGAAAAAAAACCCTGACTATGCAGGGCTTTCAACACAAACCTCATCCCACAACTTAGAATTTATAGCCGATTGTCAGCACAGACACCAGTGGATCCAGAGTCAGTTTAGTCGTGGCGTGAGACGTAGTACCGTCAAGACGCTGTGTCTTCAGGTCAGCTTTGGTGCTCAGTTTCACATAAGACAGGGAGAAGTTGGCAGACCAGTTTTTGTCGAAATTGTAGACCATACCAACGTTTGCGACCGGCGCCAAAGAGCTGCTCAGGTCAGCGCTGGTGGGTGCCCCAGGGTTCCCGGCAACGGCGCCGAGCAGCTGCTGGAAGTTGTTATTGATCTTGATATTCGAATACCAGACATAGGCAGCACCGGCACCGACATAAGGGCGGAACTGACTGTTAGCATCACCGAAGTAGTACTTGGCCAGCAGCGCCGGACTCCATTGATTGGCCGTGCCAATCTGCCCTTGGCTCTGCAGAGCGCCCGCACCATTGAGTTTGAATTTCGGCGGTATGCCCAGATCGGCAGTGACTGCGATATTGTCCGTGAAAAAATGGGTGAATTGCAGGATCAACGTATCAGCGTCCGAAACGTGGGCGCCAGTATTCGGGATCGCAGTACCGTTGATTTTCAATAATTCGCTGGATTGATTCAGGCCGATGTGAGCCCAGCCTGCATTGACCACGTTGTCGCCAGCCTGCTGCGCCATCGCGGGAGCTGCGAAGGCTGCCAGTACGGACAGGGCAGCCAGCTTTGGCAATACGTTAAATTGTTTTTTCATATGTCTTCTCCAAGTTACACTTCATTTTTAGTAGCGGGATCTTTGCCTGCAGCGAATACAGTACAAACCCATTTTTCCGGCGTTTTGCAATTCTGGACGGGCCAGACAACGCTCTCTTATTCGACTGCGCTTACCAAGGTGGCGTATCCATGATTTCCGGATATCTGTCCACGCGCCTTCGACCAAAAAGAACGCGCGTGCTATTCTTTTTTTTACACTATGCCAGCTTTAGAATCATTTGACTATAGTTGTAGCTTTTTTACCTCAAATTATTTTTTGAAACCCGCCAGTACGGCAGATGAATCGTGCGCAGCGCGACGCAAACGATCGTTGATACCTTGCCAGGCCAGGTCGGACGGCGGTGCCTCAACCATGATCAAGTCTGCCGCTGCATGATCCATATTGCGCAGTGCCGCATAAAGATCGTGGGCATAAGCCTGAGGCGAAGCTGCCATGGGGAATTGCGCGGCCAGCGGCGGTGTGTCCGCGGCCAGCATCGAATAGCTGATCAGCGCCAGACTTTGCCCGGCCTGATGCAATTGCCGCAGCGTGCTTGTCAACTGCTCAGAAGGCACCAACAGCACCGGAGTGCGCGGCGCATAGTGCGACTCAAGCGTGCCGGAGGCGCGCGGAGCGGTGGCGTCGGCGGCTTGTACCGCAACCCCCAGCACTGCGGCAATTTGTGCGGCGCTGATATGACCGGGCCGCAGCAACACCGGGCCGTGCGTGGCGAGACGCGATAAATCGATGATGGTCGATTCGATACCGACTTCGCTTTGACCGCCATCCAAGATACAAGCGATCGGACTATCGCCATCGGCGTCGAATTCGTCGCGCACATGCTGCGCCGTGGTCGGACTGACATGGCCGAATTTATTAGCGGACGGACCAGCAACGCCACCCTTGCCACCCTTGAACTCGCGCAACAATGCCTGAGCCACCGGATGCGACGGACAACGCAAACCGATCGAGCTCTGACCGCCTGAAACCTGGTCCGGTATATGCGCTGCACGCGGCAAAATCAGCGTCAGCGGCCCCGGCCAAAAAGCGGCTATCAGCGCTTGCGCCTGTGGCGGCACCGACTCAACCCAGTAGCTGATGTCCGCTTCGGGCGCCACATGAACAATCACCGGATGGTTGGATGGGCGCCCTTTAGCGGCGTAGATGCTGGCAATCGCGGCCGGATTTTCAGCGTCGGCACCCAGTCCATACACCGTTTCGGTAGGAAACGCGACCAATGCGCCGGCTTCCAGCTTGCGTGCCGCCAGCTGGATTGCTTGCAGATCGATAGCCGAGTTTTTCATTTACAGTGCGATGCCGAGGATGTCGCAGGCCGCCGCCAGTTGTTGCTGCGCTTCTGCCAAGGTCGCTGCGACAAAAGTGATATGTCCCATTTTACGCGCACGACGGGCCTGCGCCTTGCCGTACAAATGCAAATGCGCCGCCGGCAAAGCCAGGATCCGGTCCCATGCCGGTTCACGCGCTTGCTGACTGTCGCCGTCGAACCAGACATCGCCCAGGATATTCAGCATCACCGCCGGTGAATGTTGACGGGTATCGCCCAAAGGCATGCGCGCCATGGCGCGCACCTGCTGCGCGAACTGGCTGGTGACGCAGGCATCCATGGTGTAGTGGCCACTGTTATGCGGGCGCGGCGCCATCTCGTTGACCACCAGCGAACCGTCTTGCAAGACAAAAAATTCAATGCACAAGACGCCGACATACGCGAGCTGCTCAATGATGGCCAGCGCCGCATGCTGGGCGCGCTTGGCGGTTTCGCCGCAGACATTCGGGCCCGGCACCGTGGTGGTAAACAGGATGCCGTCGCGATGCACGTTTTCGGCGATCGGATACACCGCAGCCGTACCGTCAACGCCGCGCACCACCAGCACCGACACTTCATAAGCCAGCGGCAGCATCTTTTCCAGCACGCAGGCGACGCCGTTCATGTCGGCGAATGCCTGACGCACTTCGTCCAGGCTGCGCACCCGCGCCTGCCCCTTGCCGTCATAACCGAGCCGGACCGTTTTCAGGATCCCGGGCAATAAATCGGCCGGGATATTATCGATATCCGCTGCCGACGCAATCAGATGATGCGGTGCAGGCAGCACCGTCGATGTCTTGGCGCATTCGGTGAAGAAACGTTTTTCCACCATGCGATCCTGGGCTACCGAGACACAGGCTGCGGCCGGAGCGACAAAGCTGTGGCGCGCCAGTATCGCCAGACTCTCGGCGGCAACGTTTTCAAATTCGGTGGTCACCGCCGCACACAAACCGGCCATCTCGGTCAAGGCCACTTCATCGCTGTAGTCGGCCAGAAAATGGCGATCGGCGACATGCCCGGTGGGGCAATCCTGCTCTGGCTCGAGCACGGCCACCTTGTAACCCATGGCTTGTGCCTCATGGGTGAACATGCGGCCCAGCTGGCCGCCGCCCATCACGCCCAGCCAGGTTGCCGGCGTAGTGGTGGGAACAATAGGATCTGTCGAATTGTGCGCTTTGTCTTCCATACCACTCATACCGGAGGCAATTTCATATCAAGGGCAATTTGCGTCTGCTTGGCGCGGAACGCCAGCAGCTTATCGGCGAGTACCTCGTCGGTGGCGGCCAGCATGGCGATGGCCGACAAAGCGGCATTTGCCGCGCCAGCTTCGCCAATGGCGTAAGTAGCAACCGGAATCCCTTTCGGCATCTGCACGATGGACAGCAAGGAATCCTCGCCGCGCAGATACTTGGACGGCACCGGTACGCCCAGCACCGGCACGATGGTCTTGGCGGCGATCATGCCCGGCAGATGGGCAGCGCCGCCGGCGCCGGCGATGATGGCGCGCAAGCCGCGCGCACGGGCCGTTTCAGCATAAGCAAACATCTGATCCGGCATGCGGTGCGCCGAGATCACCTGCGCCTCGTGGGCAACGCCAAACTCGCTCAGGATGGCGACCGCGTGCTGCATCACCTCCCAGTCTGAGGAGGAACCCATGACGATGCCGATCAGCGGCTGGCTCACAGTATCCTTAGTCATCATCAATCCTTCAGCGTTTCGCCGGTCAAGCTAAACAGCGCTTCACGATATTTTGCGCCGGTTTTTTCGATGACATCTTCGGGCAGGGTCGGCGCAGGCGCAGTCTTGTTCCAGCTGGTGACGGTTTCCAGGTAATCGCGCACGAACTGCTTGTCGAACGATGGCGGCGAGATCCCGACCTGATAGCTGGAGGCCGGCCAGAAGCGCGATGAATCGGCAGTCAGCACTTCATCCATCAGATGCAGAACGCCGTCCTGATCGAGGCCGAATTCGAATTTGGTGTCGGCGATGATGATGCCGCGCGTCGCCGCGTAGTCGGCTGCGGTCTTGTACAGTTCGATACTGATGCTGCGGATCTTTTCAGCCAATTCCTTGCCGATGCGGTTTTCCATGTCGGCAAAGCTGATGTTCTCGTCATGCTCGCCCATCTCGGCCTTGGCGGCCGGGGTGAAAATCGGCTCAGCCAGCTTGGCAGCCTGTTGCAAACCCGCCGGCAAGGAAATGCCGCAGATCGCACCAGTCGCCTGATAGTCTTTCCAGCCCGATCCGATGATGTAGCCACGCACCACCGCTTCGACCATGATCGGCTGCAGGCGCTTCGCCACCACTGCACGGCCACGCACTTGCTCGACTTCATCCGGCGCCACCACCGACTCCGGGGCAATCCCGGTCAGATGGTTGGGGACTATCGCCGCCAGCTTTTCAAACCAGAAATCGGACATGCGGTTCAAGACCTTGCCTTTGCCCGGAATAGGTTGATTCATGATGACGTCGAAAGCCGACAGGCGATCGGAAGTCACGATCAGAATCTTGTCTTCACCGACGGCATAGTTTTCGCGCACCTTGCCGCGACCGAGCAATGGCAGTGAGGTAATGGTGGATTGGTAGAGGCTTGTCATGGTTGTTCCAAAAGTCAGAAAACCAGGTAAAGAACGATGTAAACATCATTCTGCACCTGGTAAGTTATTGCGCCAGGACTTGCCTGGCGCCGGCACCGCATATAGCTGTTACTGAACGATCTGCGCCAGCTCGCCCTTCTTGTATTTCTCTGCAATTTTTTCCAGGGAAACAGGCTTGATCTTGGCAGCCTGGCCTTCGCAGCCAAACGCCAGGAAACGGGCTTTCACCACTGCCTTGGCAGCTTCGCGCGCCGGCTTGAGGTAATCGCGCGGATCGAATTTACTTGGATTTTCGATCAGATAACGGCGGATCGCGCCAGTCATTGCCAGGCGAATATCGGTATCGATATTAATCTTGCGTACGCCGTGACGAATCCCTTCCTGGATTTCTTCCACCGGCACACCGTAGGTTTCTTTCATGTCGCCGCCGAACTGACGGATTTCCGCCAGCAATTCCTGCGGTACCGATGACGAACCATGCATCACCAGATGGGTGTTGGGAATGCGGGTGTGGATTTCCTTGATGCGCTCAATCGCCAGGATATCGCCGGTTGGCTTGCGCGAGAACTTGTACGCGCCGTGCGAAGTACCGATCGCAATCGCCAGCGCATCGCATTGGGTCTGCTTGACGAAATCGGCGGCTTGCGAGACATCGGTCAGCAGCTGCTCGCGGGTCATCTTGCCGTCGGCGCCGTGACCGTCTTCCTTGTCGCCCATCATGGTTTCCAGCGAACCGAGCACGCCCAGTTCCGCTTCCACGGTGACGCCGATGGCGTGCGAGAACTCCACCACTTTGCGCGATACTTCAACGTTGTATTCGTAGCTGGCAACCGATTTGCCGTCTTCCATCAGCGAACCGTCCATCATCACCGAGGTGAAACCTGACTTGATCGCCGCCATGCATACCGCCGGCGACTGGCCGTGATCCTGATGCATCACCACCGGAATGTGCGGGTAGGCTTCTACCGCCGCTTCGATCAGGTGCCGCAAAAACGCTTCACCGGCATATTTGCGGGCGCCGGCCGAGGCTTGCATGATGACCGGCGCGCCGACTTCATCGGCAGCCTGCATGATGGCGGTGACTTGTTCCAGGTTGTTGACGTTGAAAGCAGGCAGGCCATAGCTGTTTTCAGCTGCATGGTCCAGCAATTGACGCATGGATACGAGAGGCATGTTGTACTCCGATAATAAAAATCTGTTGTGGAACAGCGCTCAAGTTGGGCAGCAATGCGAAAAGAAAGTGCCCCAACCGATTCTGCTCCAAGCAATTCAATACTCGCCGATCTTCATGATCTTGAGCGCGTTGGTGCCGCCGATTTGCCCCATCGGCTCACCCCATGTGACCACCACCAGATCGCCCAGTTGCACCACGCCCTTGGCCAGCAGCAAATTCTGCGCGGCCTTCAACACTGCTTCGCGGTCAGTGGATTTACCCAGTTCAAAAGTTTGCACATTGCGGTACAAGGCAGCTTTGCGCTGGGTGGCGACACTTGGGGTGAGGGCAAAAATAGGGATATCGATGTTGTGCCGGCTCATCCACAGCGGCGTGGAGCCGGATTCGGTCAGTGCCGCAATCGCCTTGACCCGCAAATGGTGCGCGGTAAACAAGGCGCCATAGGCAATAGATTGATCGACACGGGTGAAGCGGACATTCAGGAAATCGGCGTCGAGCTTGCAGTCTTCCGATTTCTCGGCTTCCAGGCAAATCGCCGCCATCGCTTCCACCGTCTCCACCGGATATTTGCCGGAAGCGGTTTCAGCGGAAGTCATCACGGCGTCGGTGCCGTCCAGCACAGCGTTGGCGACGTCGGATACTTCGGCCCGGGTCGGCACCGCATTGACGATCATCGACTCCATCATCTGGGTCGCGGTGATCGCCAGCTTGTTGGACGCGCGCGCCATCTTGATCATGCGCTTTTGCAGCGCAGGCACAGCGGCATTGCCGACTTCCACCGCCAGATCGCCGCGGGCCACCATGATACCGTCGGAAGCATCGAGAATTTCTTGCAACACCGGGATCGCTTCGGCCCGTTCGATCTTGGCGATCATCATCGGCTTGTGATCGTAAGCTTCGCCGGCGACATTCGCCAGTTGCCGCGCCATTTCCATATCGGTGGCGTTCTTCGGGAAAGAAACAGCAACGTAATCGGCCCGGAAACTCATGGCAGTCTTGATGTCATCCATGTCCTTGGCGGTCAGCGCCGGCGCCGACAAACCGCCGCCCTGGCGGTTGATGCCCTTGTTGTTGGACAGTTCACCGCCGATCTTGACGATGGTGTGAATTTCGTTGCCGATGATTTTCTCGACCGTCAATACGATCAAGCCATCGTTGAGCAACAGCACATCAGCGGGTTTCAAGTCACGCGGCAAGGCCTTGTAATCGAGACCGACGCGCTCCAGGCTGCCCATGGCGCAATCGGCGTCGAGAATGAATTTTTCGCCATTCGTCAATTCGATCTTGCCTTGCTCGAACTTGCCGACCCGGATCTTCGGGCCCTGCAAATCGGCCATGATGGCGACTTGCTTGCCGCAAGCCGCGGCTACTTCACGCACCAGCTTGGCGCGATCGATATGATCCTGCGCCTTGCCATGCGAAAAATTCAGGCGCACCACATCGACCCCGGCGGTGAACATCCGCGCCAGTGTGTCGGCATCGCTGGATGCAGGTCCGATAGTGGCGACGATCTTGGTAGCTCTTTGCATGGACAACCTTTCAGTACCGCATGAATAAAATGTGTAGCGATCTTAATAAGGAATTCGAATCATCCCGTCGGCGTCATTCCCGCGAACGCGGGAATCCATTTTAGGCTGCAACCTGGATCCCCGCGTTCGCGAGGATGACGGAGTTCTCGAATATCCCGAATATCCCTTTAGTCAAGCAGCGCGCTGCAACAGAATCTCAACCGCCGGCAAGGTCTTTCCCTCCAGAAACTCCAGGAAAGCGCCGCCGCCGGTGGAGATATAACCGATCTTGTCGGTAATCTTGTATTTGGCGATCGCCGCCAGCGTATCGCCGCCGCCGGCAATCGAAAATGCCTTGGAACCGGCAATCGCCAGCGCCAGCGTCTTGGTGCCTTCGCCGAACTGATCGAATTCGAACACGCCGACCGGGCCGTTCCAGACGATGCTGCCGGCCTGGCCGATTTGCGCTGCCAGCGTCGCCGCGGTCTTGGGGCCGATGTCCAGAATCAGGTCGTCGTCGGCCACATCGCCGACATCCTTGACCTGCGCCGCCGCCATCGGTGAAAACTCCTTGGCGCACACCACGTCCACTGGAATCGGCACCGAGGCGCCGCGCTTGGCCATCATCTCGATAATCGCTTTAGCTTCATCGACCAGATCCGGTTCCGCCAGCGATTTGCCGATTTTCAGGCCGCTGGCCAGCAAGAAGGTATTGGCGATGCCGCCGCCGACGATCAGATTGTCGACCTTGTCGGCCAGCGCTTTCAATATAGTCAGCTTGCTCGACACCTTGGAGCCGGCAACGATCGCCACCAGCGGCCGCGCCGGCTGGTTCAAGGCTTTACCCAAAGCGTCCAGCTCAGCCGCCAGCAAGGGGCCGGCGCAAGCAACCGGCGCAAATTTGGCGATGCCGTGGGTGGTGGCTTCGGCCCGATGGGCGGTGCCGAAAGCGTCGTTCACATAGATATCGCAAAGCTTGGCGATCTTTTGCGCCAGCTCGTCGCTATTCTTTTTCTCGCCCTTGTTGACGCGGCAATTTTCCAGCAACACCACCTGACCCGGCGCTACTTCTACGCCATCGACCCAGTTTTGGCGCAACTCAACCGGCTGCCCCAGCAATTCCGCCAGACGCTTGGCGATAGGCGCCAGCGAATCTTCCGGCTTGAATTCGCCTTCGACCGGACGTCCCAGATGTGAAGTCACCATCACCGCCGCCCCCGCGTCAAGCGCCTGGCGAATCGCCGGCACCGAAGCGCGCACGCGCGTATCTTCAGTAATATTGCCGGCCGCGTCTTGCGGCACATTGAGGTCGGCACGGATAAACACGCGCTTGCCTTGCAGCTGGTGTTGCGCGATCAAGTCGCTTAGTCGATTGAATTTCATGTCGATCAGACAATATCAGTGAGGAAAAGTCGCTATTTTACTCCAGCAGCCTCCGTCAAAACATGGTTTTGCGCACATAGCGGTTCTCGAAAGACACACGGCGAGACCAATATTCTACAGAGTAGGCCGCGTCGAATCCGTTAAAATGTCAATTTACCTGCCTTAAAACCTAGCAGCGTCATTCCCGCGCACGCGAGGATGACAGGGTTTTGAAGCCCTCTTATTTGAAACGGGAGATTTGAACATGTCCATGGATGACCGCGACGGCAAGATTTGGAAAGACGGCAAACTGATTGACTGGCGCGACGCCAATATCCACGTCCTGACGCATTCGCTGCACTACGGCATGGCGGTTTTCGAGGGCGTGCGCGCCTATAAGACCGAACAAGGCCCGGCGATTTTCCGCCTGAAAGAGCACACTCAGCGCCTGTTGAATTCGGCCAAGATTTTCCAGATGCAAGTGCCTTACGATCTGCAAACCCTGATCGATGCGCAAATCCAGGTGGTGCGCGAGAACAAGCTGGAATCCTGCTACATGCGGCCGCTGATCTGGATCGGTTCGGAAAAACTCGGCATCGCCGCCAAGGGCAACACGATCCACGTCGCGATTGCCGCCTGGCCCTGGGGCGCCTACCTGGGAGAAGACGGGCTGGCAAAAGGGATACGCGTCAAGACTTCCTCATTCAGCCGCCATCACGTCAACGTTTCGCTGGTGCGCGCCAAAGCCAGCGGCTATTACATCAATTCCATCCTGGCGAACCAGGAAGCGCTGGCCGACGGTTACGACGAAGCGCTGCTGCTGGATACCGACGGCTACGTCTCGGAAGGCTCCGGCGAAAACGTGTTTATCGTCAGGAACGGCAAGATCTACACGCCCGATCTGGCCTCCTGCCTGGACGGCATCACGCGCGATGCGGTGCTGACCATGGCGCGCGACAGCGGCATCGAAGTCATCGAAAAACGCATTACCCGCGATGAAGTGTATTGCAGCGATGAAGCCTTTTTTACCGGCACCGCCGCAGAAATCACGCCGATCCGCGAACTCGACAATCGCACCATAGGCGAAGGCAAGCGCGGCCCGATCACCGAAAAATTGCAGGCGATGTTCTTCGATGTGGTGGCGGGCAAGTCGGCCAAATATCAACACTGGCTTACCGTGGTCGGGCAATAAGCCGGCGTCAGTACTTAATACAGCACAAGTAATTTTGGAGAAACAGATGAACACAGCAACAAACCTTCAAACCCCGGTTGAACTCGACGGCAAGGATTTGCCGGCGCATTGTCCTAACCCGCTGATGCCGACCTGGTCTTCGCATCCCCGGGTGTTTCTGAATCTCGACAGCAGCGGCAGCGCCAAATGCCCTTACTGCGGCACGCAGTACCGGCTGAAACCGGGCGCCGTGATCAAAGGCCATTGATCGAAACAAAGGGAGCGCAGCTCCCTTTTTTGATGACAGCACGGAGGCTATATGCCGCACGCCAAGTTTATGCATGGTTCAGCCGAAGAAACCGAGACCGCTTTTTACGACGCCATGAGCCGGGCCGATATCGAGGCCATGATGGCCCTATGGGCCGACGACGACGAAATCGTCTGCATCCATCCGAATGCGCCGCGACTGCATGGACATGCGGCGATCCGGGCCACTTTCGAGAGCTTGTTCGAACGCGGCGGCGTGCATATCCGTGCGCGCCAGCTGCACGTGACGCAGAATATGTCGACCAGTATTCATAATCTGGTGGAAGAGCTGCATCAAGCCAGCGACTCCGATCGGGAGATGCATATCCTGGCGACCAATATCTATATGAAGACACCGCGCGGCTGGCGCATCGTGCTGCATCACGCCTCGGTAGCGCCTGGTGCGGCACCTGAAGAAAACGTATCCAGCACCACCTTGCACTGAACAGGAGCAACACAGAATAGTATGCGTTCTTCCGTCTCACCAAGCACCTACCCGGCGCCGCTATGGCTGCCGGGCGGTCATCTGCAAACCATTTACCCCGCCACTTGCATCAGCAAACCCATGGTCGTCTACAGGCGCGAGCGCTGGGATACGCCGGATGGCGATTTCATCGATATCGATTTTGTCGACGGCCAGCCCGGGCAGCCGCTGGTGGTGCTGTTTCACGGCCTGGAAGGCTCTTCCGGCAGCCACTATAGCCGCGCCCTGATGGCGCAACTGGCGACGCTGGGCTGGTCCGGTGCGGTGCCGCATTTCCGCGGCTGTTCCGGCGAAATCAACCAGGCGCCGCGCTTTTATCACTCCGGCGACGCCGAAGAAGTCGACTGGATACTGCGCCGCCTGCTCGCCAACCGAGCGCTCAAACAATTCGGCAAACTGTACGCCACCGGCGTTTCACTCGGCGGCAATGCATTGCTGCGCTGGCTCGGCGAATCCCAGCATCAGGCGGAAATCGTCGACGCCGCCTGCGCCATTTCCGCACCGCTGGATCTGGCCGGCGGTGGCGCCGCCCTGTCGCATGGCTTCAACATGCTGTACACGCGCTCCTTCCTGCGCACCATGAAAAGCAAATCGCTCGACAAATTGCAGCAATTCCCGCGCCTGTTCGACCGCGAAAAAATGCTGCGCGCGCGCGACCTGTACGAGTTCGACAATATCGTCACCGCACCGCTGCACGGCTTCCGCGACACCGACGATTACTGGCATCGCGCCAGCGCCAAGCTGGTGATGAACGACATCACCGTGCCGACGCTGGTGCTCAACGCCCGCAACGACCCCTTCCTGCCGCCGCAGCATTTGCCACCCAAGGCCGCCGCCAGCGTCACCCTCGAATATCCGGAGCAAGGCGGCCACGTCGGTTTCGCCACCGGCAACCCGCCCGGCCGGCTCGACTGGCTGCCGCAGCACATGCTGCGTTTTTTGCAGGATAGCTAAATGGATCAAGTCGTCGCCCAAGCCATGCTGAAATGGCCCGACGTTCCCCACTGCTACGGCTGGCTGGGATTGGATGCGCGCGGCGCCTGGCGCATGCGCGATGAAACGGCGCAGCGCCAGAACCTGCCGGGCGACAAGATCATGCACACGGCGCTGGCTGGCTTCATCAACCGCAACTACAGCGTGGATGAGCACGGCTGCTGGTACTTCCAGAACGGCCCGCAACGGGTGTATGTCGATCTGGAGCTGACGCCTTATATCGCCCATACCGATCCGGCTCGGGGTTTTGTCTTGCAAACCGGCGAAGCAATGGCGGCAACCGAAGCCGTCATGCTGACCGAACAAGGCCGGCTGCTGCTAGTCGCTCAGAATCAAGTTGCAGCAATAGATGACCGCGATCTGGCGCAATGCCTCGCCGATTTGCGCATGGATGGAGAAGGCGTCAGCGATGAAGCCCTGCTCGAATGGATGACGAATCCATCGGAGCATCAAATCCTGACATGGCAGAAAGCCGGAACAACATTAACTGTCGCGCATATCGCCACAGAAGACATCGCAGCGCATTTCGGTTTTGTGCAAAAACCCCGTCCAGCCTAGTTAAGTGGGGTCAGAGTTTTTTTTACGACACGTTTCACCGTCGTAAAATTACCCTGACCCCACTTAACGGACCACAGAGTAAAAACGTCTACGTCACCGCTCCTTAGACGCCTTCAACTCCTCCTTCCACCGCTCCTGCAACTCCCGCTCCCGCGCATCAATCATAGACTGATCATAAAACCCGGCATCCGCCGAGTCACGCGCAATCCGCAATTGATCCAATGCTGCCGGCACACTCCCAGTCAACACATAAGATTCCGCCAAAGCCATATGCTGCAAGGCCCGCTTGCCCTGCGCCGAATACGCCTTGGCCAGTAAATCCTGCACATCGGCATCCTGGCGATACAACTGCGCTTGCTCGCGCAGATACTTGGTAGCTTCATCCAGACGCTTGGCGGCAATCAGCACCCGAGCATACTGATGCGCCAATCCACGCGACAAGGGATATTGAATCTGCGCCTGCTGCACCAGCTTCAAAGCATCGCCCTCGCGATTGGTAGCCAGCATGATCTCTACCCCTAGATCGGTCAGCACCAGACTCTGTTTTGCCGGCGACGCCGCCGCCACCGCCTGTTGCAGTAAATCCTCCGCCTTGTCATAGGCCCCCTGCTTGAACGCCAGAAAAGCCATGCCATATTTAGCGGCAACGATTTGCTGCTTGGTATTTTGCTGCAACTGCGCATCGAAAACGAACTGAGCGTCGCGCCGGCCCTGCTCGGTGTCATCCTGCAGCACCCGCACACGAGCGCGTATCAACTGGAAATCCAGGCTATCCGCACGCTGCCGGTAGCGCTGCTCGCGGATGCGCGCCTCGATGTCGGCAATCCGCTCGGTGGTCAGCGGATGCGTCAGCAGATACGGCGGGACGACATCCGAATAGTTGCGGGAAGCGGTTTGCATGCGCCCAAAAAAAGCCACCATGCCGCTGGTGTCAAAACCGCCCGCATCCAGAATCGACAGCCCGATGCGATCCGCCTCGCGCTCGGCGTCGCGGCTGAAATTCAACTGCCTTTGCATCGCCAGCCCGGTGCCGCCCATCATCACCGCCGCGCCGGCGTCGCCGCTGCCGCGCATGGTCAGCGCCCCCAGCAGCATGGCGGCCAAGGCAATCATCGAATCCTGCTTCTGGCTGCCCACCATGCGCGCGATATGCCGTTGCGCCACATGGCCGATTTCATGCGCCAGCACCGAAGCCAGTTCCGATTCGCTTTGCGCCGCCAACAGCAGGCCGGAATGCACGCCGATAAAACCGCCGGGCAAGGCAAACGCATTCAAGACCGGATCACGCACCGCAAAGAAGAAAAAATCGAAGCCCGCTTCGCCGCGCACTTCGGGCCGGGCGGCAACCAGCGTCCAGCCGAAGTTGTTCAGATACTCCAGCAGCGGTGCATCGTTCATAT
Organism: Collimonas silvisoli; assembly: GCF_018305005.1. Classification (GTDB taxonomy): domain Bacteria; phylum Pseudomonadota; class Gammaproteobacteria; order Burkholderiales; family Burkholderiaceae_D; genus Collimonas; species Collimonas silvisoli. The sequence goes on along the minus strand of NZ_JAGQEG010000054.1, from coordinate 20,053 downwards.
AATCGGGATCGCGCCGGATATCGTGCATGACTTCTTCACCCAGCTTGCGCTCCATCAGCGGCGACAGCGATTCACGCGAGGTATCGCCCAGGGTTGGCAGGTTTTGTGCCGCGACTGCAGACGTTATCGGCAAACCGCAGCAGGCGCTGATGAGCGCGGCAAGTAGCAATCGTCGCGGGGATGGCAGAGGTCGATTCATTGAGCGCTGGATAGTGTCAAAATCACGATGCTATGATACTAATATTAAGTAAGTCCACATAAGTAATTCAAAAATTGGCGTCATTCCCGCGAAAGCGGGAATCCAAGTCGAACTTAAAATGGATACCCGCTTTCGCGGGGACGACGCAGCTAATTGCAGCATCTACAGAAAATACCACCATGACCGACAAAACCCCTTCGCCCGCCAAACTGACCCATTTTGACCCTTCCGGCCAAGCCCACATGGTCGATGTCGGCAACAAAAACGACACCCATCGCATCGCCGTTGCTAGCGGCCGCATCCGCATGAAACCTGGGACGCTGGCGCTGATCCAGTCCGGCACCGCAAAAAAAGGCGACGTGCTGGGCATCGCCCGCATCGCCGCCATCATGGCCACCAAGCGCACCAGCGACCTGATCCCGTTATGCCATCCGCTGGCGCTGACGCGGGTTACTGTCGACTTTAGCATTGATGAAGCCGGCGCCAACATTACCTGCAATGCGCAGGCGGAAACGGTGGGCAAGACTGGGGTGGAGATGGAAGCGTTGACTGCGGTCCAGATTGGGTTGCTGACTATCTATGACATGTGTAAGGCGGTGGACCGGGGGATGGTGATTACCGATGTGCGGGTGATGGAAAAGCATGGCGGCAAGTCGGGGGATTGGATAGCAGAGTGAGGTAAGCGATTGATTTTTATGAGTAATATTTCTTCAACCAATCTCTTGTGAGCGTTTCTGCTAGTCCAATGCATTGCCGATTTCCGGTAGCATTTTTTAGCTAAAAATCCGTTCTTGTCCCAATTGGAAGGCGTATGGCAGGCCCGAGTACGGCGTCAAGGGTTTCCCGAAGAAGTAAATTCATTTGCCACCAAAGCAGAAGCCCAGATGTGGGTCAGAAGTATCGAATCCTCAATGGATAAGGGGACACATCTCTCCTCTAATCAGTCCAAGGATTGGCTGCTCACCGATGTGCTTGAGCGCTACATGCTGAAGGTCACTCCATCAAAGCGAGGACCCAACGGATAGGTTACAGGCATGCACCAGCGATATTACGCCCTGGTCGCACTGCTCACGAGTGAGCTTCTGGTAGTCACCACCAACCACCCTTGTAGGAGGCTAAACGTAGACAGGGCCACGATATAGCTTCATTGCGGCATGATGATGGTCACGGATTTTTTTACGTTGTACGCCATTCATCAGCAGGCACTCCCCTGCATCTGCAATTCCATGCCGCTTATATGCAGGACTAGCCGCAGCCAGGCAGCCTAGTTCCACGGCCTCAAGTCTTTCACTTCCAAAACTTCGACGGAATCGCGCCGCACAATCACGGTCAAATCCTTGGCCTTTCCTCGCAACGGCACAAAGCCGATGCCGTCTTGGATTGACGCATACTTGCTGCCCAGTGCGTCAATCGCAGCCGTTTGTTCGTAGTTGAAGGACTTGAGTTCTTGCAATGGATGAATGTGTTTTTGCACGTCGCCCTTCAATTGGGCATAACGGACATAATATTGCGGCAGTTGGGGCAAGTCATCGCCGCCTGCCACCGCACTGAACAAAATATCATTGCGTTCTTTTCCAGAATCAGGCGCACGGGCGGCAATCACCTCCGTGCCGAGCAAAGGCACAGACCGAAACTGGGGATCAATAACCTTGCGCAGTTTTTCCTCACTCAGATCATTGGCGTAGACCAGATCAAACCGGTCGGCATTGAAGACCAGATAGACTGGCCGCGCGCCAAATACGGCATGCAACCCGTACAGAAAAGCACAGATTTGCAGCAATAAAATCATCGCCAGATCGCGCTTCAATTCTTTTTTTGCCGTGTTGAATACAATCAGCGTAATGCAAGGCCCGATCACGACATCCACCGCCAGCAATAAAATGAAGATTTCCGTCACGCCGGTGGCGACCGGCAATGGCCAACGATACCAGACCAGAAAAACGAGCGCAGAAGAAAAAAGCGCCACGACCACAGAACCCAGCAAATGAAAGCCAAAAGCCTGAAAACGGTTTATTTTCATGAAGTACCTGAACAAAGAAGCGAAAAAACGCCCGCAAAGCGGGCGTTTTGAATCAAACACTGAAGTCGGCGGACCAGTCCAAGCTGACCCATTTGACTAAAATATCAAACGAGTCTGACCCCCATTGATTTGAAGACTTATAGCAAAGCAGTAGCAGCAGTTTGACGGCAATTGGCTGGAACATATTTATAGACATTCGCCGAGCTTACCCAGCAAGCCCACACAAGTTGATTAGCTGGTGGGGTGCCAGCCACAAGAGCGGTTGCTAGCTTGCCGTCACCTGGCGTCACGTTAAGCGTGAAATTGCCCGCCTTCGCCGTAGTGACAACGCTAATTGCGCCGGTTGTGCCATCAATCGCTACAGGGGTTGCAATGTTCTGTGTCGCTATACCAGCATTCAAACCATTTCCAAAGGGAAGTCCGTTAGCAGCATTATCGGCAACCGTTATTTTTGCAGCATCAGCAGCCACGACTGCTTCTGAGACACGCGAACGTACCAGATAGTCCTGATAAGCAGGCAACGCGACCGCGGCCAAAATACCAATGATCGCCACAACGATCATCAATTCGATCAGGGTAAAACCGCGCTGTGCGCGTTTAATCATTTTCATCGATTTCATTTGTTTCTCCGGTTAATAAAAAGGGGGCTTCACTACACGGGATATACAGCAATGTCTGTGCCAGTGGAAAATCTCCGGTTTTGAAAGATCCACGATGGGGAAAGTGAGGAAATTTGGCAGATTTTTGATGCTGCGCTGACAAAGTTTGTCACAAAGAAACTAAGATTATTCGTCGTTGATGACTTAATCCTACACCTGACGCACGTGTGACCGCCAGCGTATGAAATGTGGCAAGACGTGTCCTAGTTTCATCGATTACTAGGGCAAATGAAACAGGCGTTCAGCTTAAATTCCGAGATGACGCCATATCACAGAGTAATTTCGTTGCGATATGGGCAACAGGTATTTATCGTGACTTAGTAGTCCGATAAAATTCATTTGATGCAAGCAGCTGTGCCATCCCCACGAACGCGGGGATCTATTTTAAGGTCAACATGGATTCCCGCGTTCGCGGGAATGACGGCGCGATTGAATGACGGTGCTTTTTTATATGATGAGAAAATGTGTTGTGCAACGATTGTGCGGCGGTCTATGCAGATTTCCAGGAAAATCGCATCAAAGTCCCCGCAATATCAATCACATCCTCATCCTTGAGCGCCCTGGCCCCCGCACTCAAAGGCGTGTCATTGACCCGCGTATAAGTCTGCCCTTCGACATGTGTCAGCTCGTAACCATGCGGCCGTCGCGTAACTATCGCGACCTGGATTCCGGGACGACCAATAGTAGTCAAGACTTTAGTCAGCAGCATTTCCTTACCGGCGCTAGGACCGTCCAGTACCGTGATGGTGGCGTCCGGCCGCGGCACCGGGAACATCTTGGGCCGGTTATCCTTGATTTCTTCATCCGTATCGACCTGATACAGCAGCTTGTACCTTGCCATCTGGATCACATCGTTATGCTGCAAAAAATGCTTGGTGACCGGATGGCCGTTGACCTGGGTGCCGTTGGTGCTGTTGAGGTCTTCCAGAAACGAATCGTTATAGATAGTGATAATGACCGCGTGCTCGCCGCTGATGGCGAGGTTGTCAATGACCATGTCATTGTGGGCGCGGCGGCCGATGGTGGTGCGCTCTTTGGTGAGCGTCATCTCTTGTATCACGGTGCCGCCTTTGGTCAGGATGATCTTCGCCATTCCTATCTCTCTTGGGAAACGCTATCTGTAAGTTAATTTAAAACCATGCTGCGGATCTGGCCATATCCGTAGCTATTGGTGTTGGCGTTGCTCAAACATCCGGTTTTTCATACTTCAACAAACCCCCAGTCTAATATTGTTTCGGGGCAATGATACTCAAATTTCGGGATTTATATTGCGAGTTCGCTGATTGCGCTTGCCGTCAGTCTCGAACGGCAATTTGGCAACCGGGCTTATTAGTTATCCGGCACCCGAATCAGGATCACCGACACATTATCCTGGCCGCCAGACTCATTGGCTGCATTAATAAGCATGGTGCATGCCATCGTCAGGTCGCCCTGGGCGTCGCTGATAATGTTGAAGATATCTTCATCGCCGATCCGGTCCGACAAACCGTCGGAGCACAGCAGGTAAAGATCGCCGGCTTGCACCTCATGCTGATGGACTTCCACCACCAGCTGGTAATCGATACCGACGGCGCGCGTGACGATATTGCGGTTGAGGGCAAATTGCGCATCTTCGGCGCGGATCAGGCCGGCGTCGATCTGTTCTTGCAGCAGGGAGTGGTCTCGCGTCAGCGGCTCCAGCAGGCCGCCGCGGATGCGATAGGCGCGCGAATCGCCGACATGGGCGATGCTGACGCAGTCTTGCGGCTCGAACCAGGCCGCCACCAGGGTGGTGCCCATGCCGCGGTATTCCGGCTCGCGGCGGGCGGCGTTGATGATGGTGCTGTTGGCTTGGCGCACCGCTTGCATCAGCCATTGGCGGACCGGCAGCTCCGCTTCCGGCTGCTGCAGGCGGCGGTACTCCTGCAGCTGGCTTTCGATTTCTTCCTGGATGGCGACGGTGGCGATGCTGCTGGCGACTTCGCCGGCGTTGTAGCCGCCCATGCCGTCGGCCAGGATCGCCAGCCGCAAGACATCGTCGATCACGACGGTGTCTTCGTTTTGTACTCGCACCATACCAATATCCGTTTTGGCGGCAAACTCAAGCGGCATATGTCGAGACATGATCGATAAAAGGTTATGGCAGATCAAACGATTGCCTGGTTATAAGCATTTTCCTTGGTTCTGCGGGGGACGGCAAGACAAATTGCAAAGTCGGCGGCGGCCCGGCTTCCGGATGTGGTGGCCGCAATCCAGGCCCTATTGGCCTGCCAATAAAAAAGGGAGCCGAAGCTCCCTTCCCATTTCATCTTGCGGACAGCTAATTATCTATACGATAAGCACCTGCCGTGCTGCTCAGCGAAACTTACAGCATCGCCTTCAGCAAACGCGCCATTTCCGATGGATTCTTGGTCACGGTGATGCCACATGCTTCCATGATGTCCAGCTTGGCTTGCGCAGTATCGGCGCCGCCCGAAATCAGCGCGCCGGCGTGGCCCATGCGCTTGCCCGGAGGAGCGGTAACACCGGCGATGAAGCTGACCACCGGCTTCTTCATGTTGTCCTTGATCCAATAAGCGGCATTGGCTTCGTCCGGACCGCCGATTTCACCGATCATGATGACGGCGTCGGTGTCTGGATCATCGTTGAACATTTTCATGATGTCGATGTGCTTCAAGCCATTGATCGGATCGCCGCCGATGCCGACTGCCGACGATTGGCCCAGGCCCAGTGCGGTCAATTGACCGACTGCTTCATAAGTCAGGGTGCCGGAGCGCGAAACCACGCCGATACGGCCCTTCTTGTGGATATGGCCTGGCATGATGCCGATCTTGATTTCGTCTGGCGTGATCAGACCTGGGCAGTTCGGTCCGAGCAGCAAAGTCTTGCTGCCGGCTTTTGCCATGCGGTCTTTCAGTGCCAGCATATCGCGTACCGGAATGCCTTCGGTAATGCAGATGGCCAGGTCCAGTTCCGCTTCGACAGCTTCCCAGATTGCAGCTGCTGCGCCTGCCGGCGGAACGTAAATGACCGATACGTTGGCGCCGGTGGCTGCCTTGGCTTCGGAAACGTTAGCGAAAATCGGGATGCCTTCGAAATCTTCGCCGGCTTTCTTTGGATTGACGCCAGCGACAAAAGCGTTCTTGCCGTTCGCGTAATCGCGGCAGCCGCGGGTGTGGAATTGGCCGGTCTTGCCGGTGATGCCTTGGGTGATGACTTTGGTGTCTTTGTTGATCAGGATACTCATACGATTCCTTTTTTATCCGTCATTCCCGCGCACGCGGGAATCCATGTTAGTTCAATAAACCGGGATATAAATCTTGCCAATTCGGATTGGATTGTTCAATCAGATGAATTTTCCATATTCGATTCCATTTTTTCAGCTGTTTTTCGCGTTTGATTGCCTCGGCAATATCTTCATGAATCTCATACCAGACCAAGGCTTTCAATCCGTATTTTTCGCAAAAACCATCCACAAAAGCTTCTTTGTGCTGCCAGGTACGTTTGATCAAATCTGAAGTTACGCCGATATATAACGTAGCTCGCGAGTTGTTCGACATCATGTAAACGTAGCTTGGCATTCTGTAAAATGGATTCCCGCGTTCGCGGGAATGACGTTTTTCAGATTATTGACCGTTAGCTGCGGCAACAACCTTCTGCGCCGCTTCTTCCATGCTGTCTGCCGAGATGATCGGCAAGCCGGAGTCGGCCAGCATTTTTTTACCGATTTCTTCGTTGGTGCCCTTCATGCGGACCACCAGCGGCACCGACAAGTGCACTGCCTTGGAAGCCGCAATCACGCCTTCTGCGATGACGTCGCAACGCATGATGCCGCCGAAAATGTTGACCAGGATGGCCTTCAGGCCCGGATTCGTCAGCATCAGCTTGAATGCTTCAGTCACTTTCTCAGTGGTGGCGCCGCCGCCGACGTCCAGGAAGTTGGCTGGCTCGCCGCCGAACAGCTTGATGGTGTCCATGGTGGCCATGGCCAGGCCGGCGCCGTTCACCAGGCAACCGATATTGCCGTCGAGCGAGATATAAGCCAGATCGAACTTGGAAGCTTCGATTTCAGCTGGATCTTCTTCGTCCAGATCACGATAGGCAACGATTTCAGGATGACGGAACAGCGCATTGGAGTCAAAGTTGAACTTGGCGTCCAGAGCGATAACCTTGCCGGAACCGGTAACGATCAGCGGGTTGATTTCAGCCAGCGAGGAATCGGTATCCCAGTAAGCCTTGTACAGACCTTGCAATTGCTTGCGTGCGTCAGCGATGGAACCGGCAGGTACGCCGATCTTGGTCGAGATGCTGTCTGCTTCAGCGTCGGTCAGGCCGGTAGCCGGATCGATGACCACTTGATGGATCTTCTCTGGATGGCTGGCGGCTACTTCTTCGATGTCCATGCCGCCTTCGCTGGATGCCATCAGCACCACGCGTTGGCTGACACGGTCAGTCACCATGCTGACGTACAGTTCTTGTTTGATGTCAGCGCCTTCTTCGATCAGCAGGCGGCGGACTTTCTGGCCTTCTGGTCCGGTTTGATGCGTGATCAGTTGCATGCCGAGAATCTGGCTGGCGTACTCACGCACTTGCTCCAGCGACTTGGCAACTTTAACGCCGCCGCCCTTGCCGCGACCACCAGCGTGGATCTGGGCTTTTACCACCCAAACCGAACCGCCTAAGGTTTCAGCTGCCTTGACCGCGTCATCGACGTTCAGGCACGGGATGCCACGCGGTGTTGTCACGCCGAACTGGCGGAGAATTTCTTTACCCTGATACTCATGGATCTTCATACGAGCTTCCCTTCTGACACTTAATTAAAATGAAATTGCTTGCTTGGATAAATGTGGCTCTAAATGCGGTGGTTCTAGATGCGGCGATTCTAGATGCGATTCGATGTCAACTTCTGCTGGAGGGCTGGTTGCCCACTTCGGATAATATTTGGCGACAACTGCGCCATCACTACGTAAAGCATGGCAGCGATCGAGCTGGGGCGGTTTCTTTTGCTCCGCAGCCGGATCGTTGCGGCGATCTATCTCGCCGCCGAAAGCCTGCAGCGCCGCGGTCGGCAATATCTGCGCCAGTTCGGTCAAATGGGTACAGCCAAGCGCGCCGCCGATGCGCTCCTTGAGCGTATGGCGAAAACCCTTGACCAGGCTCAGGCCGATCAGTTTCTGGTAATCCGGTTCGATGGTATTGCAATAGCCACGGTAAGGCACGGCTTCAGAGTTGGCCTCGACCTCAACGATGACAAACTGGCGATCGAGCGTCAGCCTCAGCCACAGACTGTGCAGCGGCTGGCCTGCCGGCAAATTTCCAGATGGCAAAGCAAGATCGAAAGGTTTGGTATCGGTAACATGCGCGTCGATTTCCCATAGGTCGTCATCACGTACAAACGCGTCGATGTGAATCGCGCGGGTGTGCTTCAACGCTCGGCGGGAAATAGGGGTTGTCAGAGACATATTGATGGACTGATTTGCGTATCGTTACCACAGTTTCTATGGTAACTGCCGCTCCTGCGGTTTGCAAAAAACCCCAAAAGTGTAGCACAGCTTGCGCAGCTTCGCCCCCATTGTTATTGACCGTGTTGTAGTTCCGGCGAGCTTGGCTCTTGTAACCTGACGAGGTGGTGTCTTGTGCCAGAGGCAGAGCCACATAAATGACGGGGGTATCTCGAACAATCCGGCTTCGAAGAAATTTTTGCATTCTCGGAAGCTGTCTCCGGTTACGGATGATATTGCGCCGTAAGTATTTCTAGTATTAACAACAGGCCAAATTCGAAGCCGAGTTACAAAACGTTACGACACATTTCCAATTTGAAATATTTCCAGGACTGCGACTCTTCTGAATATAATGAGCCCTGCTTGCAGCTTTTTTGAGGGTATCCGGTCGCCGACAATATGACATCAATCTCCAATTTACTTACCGATACCTCGATTCACGATGCAAGCATCTTGGATATACCTTTCATATTCGACCTTGTAGTCCGAGGCAGCCTGGATGGCGCATTCACGGACTCCTTCTTATCCTCTACTGGTTATATAGCAGCACTTCTCTCACTGTTTGCATCAATACGTTTTTTTTCGAAGCTGCAATTTTTGTGGCCACGAAATAAAAAACACAGCAAGGACGTAGAGCGTGAGCTTTTGGTATGTACTTATCAAGGTGAGCCAATAGGCTTTCTGCAGATCAAGACATTTCAAGAGAAAGATGGAAGCGTCGTCAAGATAATCGATAAATGCGCTATCAAATATGAGCTTCGAGGACAAGGTCACGGAAAAAATATGATCAATTTGTTTGTCGCAATGCAACCTGCAAATACCAAACTTATAGCGTTTTGCAATAAATATGCGCAATCCATGCAACGTATTTTTAGGCGTATGCATTTCCGTCGAACATCCGTCGGCAAGGGACTCAATCTCTACACATTGGGAAGTTTTGAGCAAGAACAACTTGATGCGATCGCCGAAAACACTCGTTGATCACAACAGATAGCCCCGGCGTCTAGAAACCCGCTGCTGTCGATGCCGAAACCGTCAGTATGACTACTCGTCGCCCTCTTCGTCACCTCTGACCGCAGCCTGTATCGCCCGATGAGAAAACCCGCGTTGCAGTAAAAACCGCATTTGCTTGGCGCGCTCGGTGGCGTCTGCCGCAGGCTGATTGAATTTCTTGCGCCAGACTTCACGCGCGCGCGCGATTTCGCCGCTGGCCAGATCTGCCTTGATATCCACCAGCGCTTCAGCATCGATGCCGTGGCTTTGCAGTTCGGAGAGGATGCGGCTGTTGCCGTAGCGATGGGCGCGCCGATGAATCAGGGATTCGGAGAAACGCGCCTGGGACAGGAGTTTTGCTGCTTCCAGCGTATCCAGCAAGGCTTCGATATCGTCGCCTTCCTGCGCATAACGCGCCAGCTTGCGCGCCAGTTCCAGGCGGCTGTGTTCGCGTGCCGACAGGTAGCGCAACGCTCTTGCCTTGAGGCTTATCTGCAGTCTTGCCATAGATGTTCTCAGGATGGCTGGTGATTCTGTAATACAGAGACAGAGCCAAATCTCTTAGGTTGACGCGTCATTCCCGCGAACGCGGGAATCCATCTTAGTCAGTAACATGGATCCCCGCGTTCGCGGGGATGACGAATCCGCAGCTATTAGCATGCCACCAGGTTCTAAACCGGCTCTTCAGCCTTGGCAGCAGCCTTGCTTGCCTTGGCAGCGGTTTTTTCGGCTTTGTCGCCGCCGTCCGATTTGATTGCGCCGAGTTCAGGCACGCCCAGCGAAGCACGTACCTTGTTTTCGATTTCACGCGCCAGTTCCGGCCGTTCTTTCAAATATGTACGGGCGTTGTCCTTGCCCTGGCCGATACGTTCGCCGTTATAGCTGTACCAGGCGCCGGACTTTTCAACGATTTTGGCGTCGGAACCGAGATCGAGGATTTCACCTTCGCGTGATGTGCCTTCGCCATACAAGATATCGAAGTGCGCTTCCTTGAACGGCGGCGCGATCTTGTTCTTGACGACCTTGACCTTGGTTTCATTGCCGATCACTTCGTCGCCCGACTTGATCGAACCGGTACGGCGGATGTCCAGACGAACCGAAGCGTAGAACTTCAGGGCGTTGCCGCCGGTGGTGGTTTCCGGATTGCCGAACATGACGCCGATCTTCATGCGGATCTGGTTAATGAAGATCACCAGCGTGTTGGTGCGGTTGATGCTGCCGGTCAGCTTGCGCAGTGCTTGCGACATCAGGCGCGCTTGCAGGCCTGGCAGGGAATCGCCCATATCGCCTTCGATTTCAGCGCGCGGAGTCAGCGCGGCAACCGAATCGACCACGATCAGGTCGACGCCGCCGGAGCGCACCAGCGCATCGGTGATTTCCAGCGCTTGTTCGCCGGTATCCGGTTGCGAGATCAGCAGTTCGGACAGGTTGATGCCCAGCTTCTGCGCATAACCGACGTCCAGCGCATGTTCGGCGTCGATAAACGCGCAGGTGCCGCCCAGCTTTTGCATTTCGGCGATGGTTTGCAGTGTCAGCGTGGTTTTACCGGAGGATTCAGGACCGTAGATCTCGACTACCCGGCCGCGCGGCAAACCGCCGACGCCCAGCGCGATATCCAGGCCGAGCGAACCGGTCGAGACTACTTGCACTTCTTCGACCACGGCGCCGTCTTCCATGCGCATGACCGAACCTTTGCCGAATTGTTTTTCGATCTGCGCCAAGGCCGCGGCAAGGGCCTTGCTTTTATCCGGATTGGGTGCGGATTTTTTATCGTCCATGGTTGTTCTTTCGGCAAAAATGGTGGGTGATTCGGAACATGAGCTGGAACTTCAGGTAGCACTGTATAAAAAAACAGTGATTTATGCAAGCACTGTCGCATTTTTCTGAAAACCGAATGTGTATTGTATGTGCAGACATCGCTGACTGGAATGCTGATCAACCAGAATTCGTCGAGCCAGCGCACGCTTTAGGTGCGAACTTACGTGAATCAGCTTGATGGCATCAGGCGCAATTTATGCTTTATGCGCATATCGTTATCCGGCAAAGTAAAAAGCATGCCGGACGCGCAAGAGGATGCAATAATTGTCGCGCAAATTATCTGCGCCGGTAGCCGGTCCGCTGCTGGCTTATGCGTCATGTTTCAAGGAAGGGGCAAGCGCTTTGCCCACTAATAAAAGGGAGAAGGTATGCGTATTACATATTGGTTGAAACCATTGGCGGCGTCGGCGCTGCTGCTGGGATTGCTGGGCAGCGTGCAGGCGGCGTCCGCGCCTGCGGTGGAAGCGAAGAACGGCATGGTGGTGACTTCCCAGCACCTGGCTTCGCAGGTCGGAGTCGACATCCTGAAGATGGGCGGCAACGCCATCGATGCGGCGGTAGCGGTCGGTTATGCGCAGGCGGTAGTGAATCCCTGCTGCGGCAATATCGGCGGCGGCGGTTTCATGACCATCCACCTAGCTGACGGCCGCGATACCTTCATCAACTTCCGCGAAACCGCACCGGCTGCAGCCAGCGCCAATATGTATCTGGATTCTGCCGGCAAGGCGATCACCAACGCCAGCTTGTTTGGTTATCTGGCCGCGGGCGTGCCAGGCACCGTGCTCGGCCTCGACACCGCGCAACGCAAATACGGCAAGCTGACCCGCGCCCAGGTGATGCAACCGGCGATCAAGCTGGCGCGCGACGGTTATATCCTGAACCGCGGCGACACCGACATTCTCGACACCACCATCGCCCAGTTCAAAAAAGACCCGGAATCGGCGCGCCTGTTCCTGCGCCGCGACGGCACGCCATTGCAGCCGGGCGACCGTCTGGTGCAGAAGGATCTGGCCATGACGCTGGAAGCCATCTCACGCAACGGTCCCGATGCTTTCTATAAGGGCGCGATTCCGGCAGCAGTGGAACGTGCTTCCAAGGCAGGCGGCGGCATCATCACCGCGGCCGATTTTGCCGGCTACAAGATCAGCGAAAGCGCCCCGCTGTCGTGCACCTACCGCGGTTATGTGTTCGTCTCCGCACCGCCGCCCAGCTCAGGCGGCGCCACCATGTGCCAAGTCCTCAACATTCTTGAGGGTTACGACATGAAGGCGCTCGGCTTCCACTCGGCATCCGCAGTGCATTACATGACCGAAGCCATGCGTCACTCGTATATGGACCGCAACACCTTCCTCGGCGATCCGGCGTTTGTCAAAAATCCGCTGGAGCGTCTGTTGAGCAAAGAGTACGCGGCATCGATACGCGAAAAAATCAGCGCTGACAAAGCCACGCCGTCGAAAGAAGTGCAACCGGGCATGGCGCCGCATGAAAAGCCTGAAACCACCCATTACTCGATCGTCGACAAGGACGGCAATGCGGTTTCCACCACCTACACCATCAACGGCCGCTTCGGCGCCGTGGTGATCGCCCCAGGCACCGGCTTCTTCCTGAACGATGAAATGGATGACTTCACCGTCAAGGCCGGCGTGCAAAACCTGTTCGGCCTGGTGCAAGGCGCCACCAATTCGATCGCTCCGGGCAAACGCCCGCTGTCGTCGATGGCGCCGACCCTGGTCACCAAGGACGGCAAGACCTATATGGTGCTGGGTTCCCCAGGCGGTTCGCGGATCATTACCATCACGCTGGAAACCGCCCTCAACGTGATCGACTACGGCATGGCGCCGCAAGAAGCGGTGGATGCGCCGCGCATCCATCATCAATGGCTGCCGGACGAGGTGTATTACGAAACCCGCGGACTGTCGCCGGACACACTCAAGATCCTGGACGGCATGGGCTACAAGATGAAGGAGCAAACCCCTTGGGGCGCGGCTGAACTGATCATGATCGGCCTGCCAGGCGCCGCCGGCGTTGCCGGAGCCAGCTCGGGCAATGACGCCGGCGTATCGGGCATTGTCCGTCCCGGCCTCTATTACGGCGCAAACGATACACGCCGCCCTGCGGGCGCTGCGATCGGCTACTAAACCACCATATAGATTAAATTTCTGATCTATCCACAAAGGAGAGCGATGCTCTCCTTTTTTATTTCTGTAAAAGAACGGCAAACCGCCTCTGCCAGCCGTAGCGAGCGGGGCAAGGTTGGGGTTGAGAAGCGCAGCTGTACGAAAGTACAGTGAGCATCGCAAACCCCAAGATTGCCCCGCGCAGTAGGCTGGCAGAGGCGGCGTTTGCATCATGAGAAAAACGCATTGATGCATCAGTATTAATCGTTTTATCCGGCATCGATTCAAATCTACACTGCGCTTATCGTCCCTCCTCTTGAGCGCGCTTATGTCCACCACCAACCTGCAATTCATGCTGGCGTCACTATTAGGCGCCGAGCACGCCGGCCAATTGTCCGATCAGCTGCAAATCCCCGCCAGCACCCTGCGGCCCCGGGCCGACACGGTTTCCCGCATCGAAATAGCGCAGGCGCTGAACATGCTGCTATTCGAGAAATTGCTGAAAGCCGTCCCGCAAGGCAATGACTATGTGCAGGACTCGGTGCGCGCCGGCAACAAGATCCGCTTCGACCATGGCGCTTTGCGCACCGTGCTTGGCATCAGCACCGGCACCTTGCCGGCCGGCGAGGCGGCGTTCACCCGGATTCTGCGGCCGCTGGGTTATCACGTAAACGGCGTCTATCCTTTGCAACGGATCAGCATGACCGGCCGTGCTTATGCGCACGAAGACGACCCCGAGGAAAGCGCCCAGTTCTTCTTGAGCGAACTGCATCCGCACCACTTCTCCAGCGAGTTCCAGGCCACCGTCAACAAGGTTCTGTCGACCTCGCAAGACCCGCTGGATGCGCACTCGGCGCAGCTGCTGCAGCAACTCGACCATGACAAAAGCTTGCCGCTGACCGATGCGCTAGTTCTATTGCCGGTGCTGGTAAAGTGTTTCGATCGTCAGCACGCGCTGCCCAGCATCGCTGAATACCAGACCTTGCTGGCGGAATCGGCCGAAATGGCCTGGATTTCGACCGAAGGCAACGCCTTCAACCACGCCACCGATCGGGTTCCCAATGTGGAACAGGTAGCGGATGCGCAACGCGCGCTGGGCCGCGCCATCAAGGAAAAAATCGAAGTCTCCAGGAACGGCCGGGTGCGGCAAACCGCTTTCCGCGCCAGCACCGTAACCCGCCTGATGCGCGATGCGGACGGCGCCTTGATCGAGATGCAGGTACCGGGATCGTTCTACGAATTCATTTCACGCGACCGTTATCTGGATGAAGCAACCCAAAGCGAAAAACTCGACCTGACTTTCGACAGCGGCAACGCCCAGGGCATTTTCAAGATGACCGCCTCGCCCTCCTCTTCCTCCTGCTGATGCCTGACATGCGCAACACGAATCTCATCCTGCAACGCATCAGCGGCCTGCTCGGCCCGCAAGGCTGCCTGATCGCGCCGGATCAGCGCCAACCCTACGAAAAGGGCGCCCGCTACGGCGACGGCCAGAGCCTTTGCATCGCCCGCCCGGCCAGCGTTGAAGAAGCAGCCGAGCTGATGCGCCTGTGCGCCGGCGAAAAAATCCGCATCGTCGCGCAAGGGGCGAATACCGGCCTGGTGGGCGCGGCGTCGCCGGATCGTTCGGGGCTCGATGTGGTGCTCAGCATGGAACGCATCAAGGGCGTCATCGACATCGATCCGGTCGATCGCGTGGTGCAAGCTTACGCCGGCACCCGCCTGTCCGACTTGAACCAGGCGCTCAAGCAGCATGATCTGCAGTTCCCGATCGACCTGGCGGCCGATCCCTCGCTAGGCGGCATGCTGGCCGCCAACACCGGCGGCGCGCGCCTGATCCGCTACGGCGACGTGCGGCATAACGTGCTGGGGCTGGAAGCGCTGCTGATCGACCCGCCCGGCCAGCGCCTGGACCTGACCAACCGCCTCCGGAAAAACAATACCGGCCCCGACTGGAAACAATGCTTCATCGGCAGCGGCGGCGCCTACGGCATCATCACCCAGGCAGTGCTGCAGGTGCATCCGCTGCCGCAACAAACCGCCACCGCATTGGTGGCGCCGGCCTCGCTGCAAGCCGCCGCCTTGCTGTTGCGCGACGCCGAGCGTAATTTCTCGGATTTCCTGAGCGCGTTTGAAGGCATCTCGCAGAATGCCATGCAGTCGGTTTTGCAGCATATTCCTTCGATACAAGCGCCGTTCGAACCGCTGCCGCCCTACACCTTCCTGATCGAATTGAGCAGCGCCCGGCCGCGCAGCGCCGATTTCGATCTGGAAAAATTGTTCGGCGCCTGGCTCGAAGCCTGTTTCGGCGACCTGATCCTGGATGCAGTGATCGACAAACCTGAAGTGCTGTGGCGCATCCGCCACGCCATCACCGACAGTGTGCGCCAGGAGGGCAAGGTCATCGCTTTCGACATCGCCGTACCGCGCTCGAAGCTGGCGCTGTTCCGCGATGAAGCGGTGGCGCTGCTGGCACGCAGTTACCCTGGCGTCAAAGTATTCGACTTCGGCCATTGGGGCGATGGCGGCCTGCATTTCAACCTGGTGCTGCCGCAGCAACTGGCAGATGAATTCCCGCCGCAACGGATCCACGCCCTGCGCCAGGAAATCTACGATCTGGCCGTGCGCAAATATCACGGCAGTTTCAGCGCCGAGCATGGCGTCGGTCCGTTCAACCAGCAGTTCTATGAGCGCTACACCGTGCCCGAATCACAGGCGCTGGCGGCCAGGATGCAAAGCGTTTTCGATCCGGCCCAGCTGCTGGGGCTGACGCGCTTCGGTTCAGCTCCTTGATACTTATGCCTGACTCTCTGCGCAGGCAGCCTGAAGTTCGCGCTAAAGGTAACGCTGAAAAGCGGCCGCGCGTTTGGTATAGTGCCTGCTCGGCAGCACCTACCTATTCGGCACCAAGAAAAATGCGCAGATTCATCCCCTCCACCTCCTGCCTGATCGCGTTCGACACGGCAGCGCGGCACCTGTCGTTTACCAAGGCCGCCAACGAACTGCACATGACCCAGGGCGCAGTCAGCCGCCAGGCCGCGATCCTGGAAGATTATCTCGGCGTGAAACTGTTCGAACGCATCAACCGCCGCCTGATCCTGACCGCAGCCGGGGCCGAATATGCGGCCCAGGTTGCCGTCATCCTCAAAGAAATCGAAATGGCGACGTTTCAGGTGATGGCGCACAAGAACTCCGGCGGCGTGCTCAATCTGGCAACATTGCCCACTTTCGGCGTCAAATGGCTGATCCCGCGCCTGGCCAAATTCACCTCCGCTCATCCCGACGTCATCCTCAACCTGAGCACCGAAGTGCTGCCCTTCGATTTCAACAGCCGCGCGGTGGATGCAGCAATCCACTTCGGCGAGCCGAACTGGCCCGGCGCGGTCATGGTGCGGCTGATGGGTGAAGAAGTGCTGCCGGTGTGCAGCCCGGAGCTGGGCCGGAAAATCAAACGCATCGAAGATTTGCCGGAAATGACTTTATTGCAACACACCACCCGGCCGCAAGCCTGGCAAGACTGGTTCAACCACGTCGGCGTGGCCTGCCCCGACGCCCTCTCCGGTCCGCGTTTTGAACAACTGTCGATGGTGATCCAGGCCGCCGCCGCCGGCCTCGGGGTGGCGCTGATGCCGAAATTCCTGGTGGAAACCGAGATCGCCCTCGGCCAGTTGCACGTGCCCTTCCCGTTCGCCGTCAAAAGCCCGCAATCCTATTACCTGACCTATCCTGAGAAAAACGCCAGCAAAGCCGCCGTGATCAAATTCCAGGAATGGATACTGGGCGAGCTGGCCGAAACTTGAGCGAAACTTGAGGTGCCCAACATGATCAAAGGTAATGATGTCCTGATATTTTTTGATTTTAAGAAATCCTGATTTATTCCTATACTCAGCCCTACAAGTTAGCCCAAGCCGTCGCCCATCCTGCGGCGACCAGATCGACTTCGGAACAAAGGTCTTCCAATGACGCAAATCTCCACCATCTTCGCTGAACTCGGCTTCGATTTTTCCGCCCATGCCGGCAACGATCTCCATTCGCGCTCACCGCGTGACGGCGCGGCAATTGCTTCGCTGCGCGCACACACCGTGCAAGAAGCCGACAGCGCCATCAAGAACGCCCAGCAAGCCTACGAAAAATGGCGCGCGGTGCCAGCCCCGGTACGCGGCGAGCTGGTGCGTATCCTGGGCGAAGTGCTGCGCGAATATCGTGAACCGCTGGGCAAGCTGGTAACGCTGGAATCCGGCAAGATCCTGTCTGAAGGCATAGGCGAAGTGCAGGAAATGATCGACATCTGCGATTTCGCCGTCGGTCTCTCGCGCCAGCTGTACGGCCTGACCATCGCCTCCGAGCGCCCAGGCCATCGGATGATGGAAACCTGGCATCCGCTGGGCGTTTGCGGCGTCATCACCGCCTTCAATTTCCCGGTCGCGGTATGGGCCTGGAATGCTGCGCTGGCGCTGGTCTGCGGCAATGCCGTGATCTGGAAGCCATCGGAAAAAACCCCGGTCGTGGCGCTCGCGGTGCATGCCTTGTTTGAAAAAGCTGCAAAGCGGTTTTCACAGCAACGGCCGGATCTGCTGCCGGCCGATCTGTGCCAGGTATTGCTGGGCCGCGCCGAGATCGGTGCAGCGCTTTCCGCTTCGCCATTGGTGCCGCTGGTCAGCGCTACCGGCAGCGTGCGCATGGGGCGCAAAGTCGCCACCACGGTAGCAGAACGTCTTGGCCGCAGCCTGCTGGAACTGGGCGGCAACAACGGCATGATCGTCACCCCTAGCGCCGACTTGAGCCTGGCTTTGCGCGCCATCACTTTCTCCGCGGTCGGCACCGCCGGCCAGCGCTGCACCAGCTTGCGCCGGCTGTTTGTCCACAGCAGCATTTATGACGATGTAGTCAGCCGCATCGAACGCATCTACGCCAGCGTCAAAGTCGGCGATCCGCTGGATGGCGGCACGCTGGTCGGCCCGCTGGTCGATCAAGCTGCATTCGAAGCCATGCAAGCGGCGCTGGCCCAGGCCAAGGCCGAAGGCGGCGTGGTGACCGGCGGCGAACGCTTGCCGGTAGGCGACGCCGCCCAGGCGTTCTACGTGCGGCCGGCGCTGGTACGCATGCCGCAGCAAAGCGACATCGTGCATCACGAAACCTTCGCGCCGATTCTGTACGTGCTGCGCTACGATAGTTTCGAGGATGCGGTACGCCTCAACAACGCCGTGCCGCAAGGCTTGTCATCAGCCGTCTTCACCAACGATGTGCGCGAAGCGGAGGCCTTCATGTCCGCCAGCGGCAGCGATTGCGGTCTGGCCAACGTCAACATCGGCACCAGCGGCGCAGAAATCGGCGGTGCTTTCGGCGGCGAGAAGGAAACCGGCGGCGGCCGCGAATCCGGTTCCGATGCGTGGAAGACGTACATGCGCCGCGCGACCAATACCATCAACTACAGCCGCACCCTGCCGCTGGCGCAGGGCGTCAAGTTTGATATCGATTAAATTTCATTCCGACTAAGCTTGACTCTCAGGGCGGATCAGCTGATGCTGGTCCGCCCCGCCGGTTTACCGGACACCCTTTCAGGCAATCCTCAAATCCTCAACAAAGTCGGCGCCCGCTGCTGCAACACATCCTCCATCCGGATCTGAATTGCCTGCTTCATTTCCGGATGGGTCAGGATATAAAAGCGCTCCGCAGCAATCGCGTCAAACACTTCGTCGGCCACCTGCGCCACCGGAATGCCGTTCTGCACCGCGTGCAGCACCGACATGCCGACCTTGGCCGCTACCGCATCGACGCCCTGGGTTGCAGCGCTATCAACGGCTTCAGCGCGATTGCGTTCAGAATGCGCGATCGCGGTCTTGACCCAGCCCGGACACAACACCGACACCTTGATCCGCGCCTGCCGCAGTGCGAGGTCGTGATGCAAACCCTCGGACACCGTCACCACCGCATGCTTGCTGGCGTTGTAACTGGCCAGGCTGGGCTGCGAGGTCAAACCGGCCATGGAAGCGGTGTTGACGATATGCCCCTCTTCGCCATGCTGCAACATGGTGGGAACGAAGGCGCGCAAGGCGTGGGTGACGCCATAGAAATTGACGCCCATGACCCAATCCCAATCCTGCTGCGTGGTTTCCCAGGCCGGCTTGGCGACGGCGACGCCGGCGTTATTCACCAGCAGATGCACTTTGCCGAATCTGGCAAACGCCTGTTCCGCCAGCGCATTGACCTGCTGTTCCTTGGCGACGTCGGTAGGCACGCCGATCACCTCGACGCCATTGGCCTTGAACTCGGCCACGGTAACTTCCAGCTTGGCCGCGTTGATATCGGCCAGCACCAGCTTCATTCCTTCCGCCGCCGCCCGCGTCGCAATGCCCTTGCCGATACCTTCAGCCGCGCCGGTGACGACAGCGACCTTGCCTTGCAAATTTTTCATCAGTTGTCCTGTTCAGCGCTTATTGATAGTTTCATAAACATGACAATGCCCGTGCCCGGTTTGCGCCTAACAAACGCAGCTAACTGGGGTCAGAGTGAACTTTCTGCGCGCTTTTTGCAGAAACTTCACTCTGACCCCACTTAGCGGACCACGGAGTAGCCGCCTCATCGGTAAAAAGAACAAAGCCGCACAGTGCGCCCTGTCTTTCTCCGAATCCGTCATGTGGGGTCAGATACCGTCTTGAATAGCAAGCCCGTTGGTTAAATAATTTGGATCGAAGGGCTTGCCAGTACGGAGCACTCCGTAAATAAGATGTGTCATTTTGTGCATGACGGCGCCGATCACCGCTTTT
>NZ_JAGQEG010000053.1 GCF_018305005.1 Collimonas silvisoli | reverse complement strand
CAAACCACTTGATTTATCTTCCAGGCGCACCGCTCCGGTGGTCGTGCTGACCATTGTCATCGGGTAGCTGCGCCCTTTCCATGTCAATTTGACCTCGCCCTTGCCGGTGCTGGCGAGATCAACCCGGTTACTCAATTCGCAATAGAAATTACCGGTGAGTAAACTAGCCGCCGGCGCCGGCTCCAGCTTCAAGAGATTCGGCAAGCTGGCTTGCGGCTTGCTGTCTTCGAGCGGCACGCTGGAGCCGCAAGCGGCCAGCAATGCGGTCAGTGTCAATGCAGCAGCAATACGGTAAGAATTCAATGCGTTAAAAGCAATCATGTTGTCCCGGCCCTAAGGCGTCAAGTAAGCGGTGGATGAGCCCCATTGCTGGCCAAAAAACAACCAAGACAACAATGGGGCAATCGGTTGGCTCGCTCAAGCGCCGCTATTGCCAGTTTGCATACAGGCGCTATTTGCGTTTGCCAATCGGGACAAATTTTAAATCTTCTGGGCCGACATAATTCGCCGATGGACGAATAATCTTGTTGTCTATCCGTTGTTCGATGATGTGCGCAGCCCAGCCGGAAGTGCGGGCAATCACGAACAGCGGTGTAAACATGCCGGTCGGCACGCCCATCATGTGATACGACACGGCGGAGAACCAGTCCAGGTTAGGGAACATTTTCTTGATGTCCCACATGACTGTCTCCAGCCGTTCGGCGATATCGAACATCTTCAGGGAACCGGCATCCTTGGATAAATTACGCGCGACTTCCTTGATCACCTTGTTGCGCGGATCGGAGATGGTGTACACCGGGTGGCCGAAGCCGATCACCACTTCCTTGTTCTCGACGCGCCTCTTGATATCGGCTTCCGCCTCGTCCGGATTGTCATAACGCTTCTGGATTTCGAAGGCGACTTCATTCGCGCCGCCATGCTTGGGGCCGCGCAAAGCGCCGATGGCGCCGGTGATCGCCGAGTACATGTCGGAGCCGGTGCCGGCAATCACGCGGCCGGTGAAAGTCGACGCGTTGAATTCATGTTCTGCGTAGAGAATCAGCGAGGTGTGCATCGCCTTTTCCCACAGCGCGCAAGGCTTTTCACCGTGCAGCAAATGGAGAAAATGGCCGCCTATCGATTCATCGTCGGTTTCCACCTCGATCCGCTTGCCGTTGTGGCTATAGTGATACCAGTACAGCAGCACCGAGCCGAGCGAAGCCATCAGGCGGTCGGCGATATCGCGCGCGCCAGGCGTATTGTGATCGTCTTTTTCCGGCAGGATGCAGCCCAGCGCAGAAACCCCGGTGCGCATCACATCCATCGGATGCGAGGCGGCCGGCAACCATTCGAGCGCAGCCTTGACGTTGGCGGGCAAGCCGCGCAGAGCTTTCAGCTTGGTCTTGTAGGCTTTCAGTTCAGCGCTGGTGGGCAGTTTGCCGTGTACCAGCAAATGCGCGATTTCTTCAAACTCGCAACTGTCGGCGATATCCAGGATGTCGTAGCCGCGATAGTGCAGATCATTGCCGGTCTTGCCGACGGTGCACAGCGCGGTGTTGCCGGCGGTGACGCCGGACAGGGCCACCGATTTTTTGGGCTTGAAAGCGGCTGCGGCGGCTGGCTGTTGTTCACTCATGTAAATCTCCTATTCGATTTATTTGATAAGGATTCAAATGCCGGATACCGCTTATTTGCCCTTCTGCTGCGCAAACAAGGCATCCAGCTTTTGCTCGAATTCGTGATAGTTGATGCGCTCATACAGCTCGGCGCGCGTTTGCATGGTGTCGATCACGTTCTTCTGGGTGCCGTCGCGGCGCAGTGCGGTGTAGACGTTTTCGGCAGCCTTGTTCATCGCCCGGAAAGCCGACAGTGGATACAGCACCAGCCCGACATCGGCGGATTTCAGTTCATCCACCGTGAACAGCGGCGTCGCGCCGAACTCGGTGATGTTCGCCAGCACCGGCACTTTGACCGCCGCCGCGAATGTCTGGTACATGTCGAGCTGGGTAATCGCTTCCGGGAAAATCATGTCGGCGCCGGCTTCCACGCAAGCTACGGCGCGTTCCATCGCCGCCTCCAGACCTTCCACCGCCAGCGCATCGGTGCGCGCCATGATGACGAAATTGTCGTCGGTGCGGGCGTCGACCGCGGCCTTGATGCGATCCACCATTTCCTGCTTGCTGACGATTTCCTTGTTGGGACGATGGCCGCAACGCTTGGCGCCCACCTGGTCTTCGATATGCATGGCGGCGGCGCCGAACTTGATCATCGATTTGACAGTACGGGCGACATTGAAAGCGGAAGAACCGAAGCCGGTGTCGACATCCACCAGCAGGGGCAGATCGCAAACATCGGTGATGCGCCGGACATCGGTCAAGACGTCGTCCAGATTGGAAATGCCCAGATCCGGCAAACCCAGCGAGCCGGCCGCGACACCGCCGCCGGATAAATAAATCGCCTTGAACCCGGCGCGCTTGGCCAGCAAGGCATGATTGGCATTGATCGCACCGACCACCTGCAATGGCGATTCGTCACGAACGGCTTGTCTGAATGCGGCGCCTGCGGAATATTGCGTCATATCGTCACCTTGTCTCGAATTCAACGGTTTAGCGGTTTCATGGAAAAACCAATACAGCATTATTGCAATCGTCATGCCATCGCTGCCGCAGCCGGTAGAAACTCCCTTGCTGCTCACCCGGTTGATACAACTATTTATTTGAAATCAGATACTTGCGCTTGTTCCGCGGCGGCGGCGGGATGATTGCATTATCGTCCTTGATGTTCCATACTGCGTTCCAAATGAATTTTTGAAACAAACATGAAACATAATTGAAACATCGATAACACATGGCCCGCCCGCTACCCTCTTTCCCCTCCTCTCCTTCCAACGGCCGCGACACTAACGATCTGCCCGTCATCTGGACCGTTTCCGTGTCGCGTCTGTTCGATCTGTTCCGCGACATCACGCTGGAATTCGATCATCAAGCCAATATCGCGCCGATCCAGCTCGGCTTCGAAGACGCCGTTCAGCACATCCGCGAACGGCTGGCGACCGAACGCTGCGACGCCGTGATCGCCGCCGGCTCCAACGGCGCGTATCTGAAGAGCCGCTTGTCGGTGCCGGTCATCATCGCCAAAGCCAGCGGTTTCGATGTGATGCAGGCGCTGGCGCGGGCGCGCAAGATCACGCCGCATGTCGGCGTCATCACCTATCAAGCATCGATGCCGGCACTGGCAGAGTTTCAAGCGTCGTTCGACTTGAACATCGAGCAACGCAGCTACGCCACCGAAGAAGACGCCCGGGCTCAGATCAACGATTTGAAAGCCAGCGGCATCAAGGCGATTGTAGGCGCCGGCTTGATCACCGACCTGGCCGAGGAAGCCGGGCTGGCCGGCGTCTTTGTCTATTCCGCCGCCTCGATCCGGCAAGCGTTCAACGATGCGCTCGAATTGGCGCGCTTGACGCAACTCCAGCTGGAATCGACACGCGGCCGTGGTTATCCGGTGATCGACACGTTGCGGGTCAAGCACGGCATCAATGATTTGCGCGGCAGCTCGGACGCAATGGAAGCGATACGCAGGTCGGTGACGCTGTTTGCGCGTTCGCCGGCAACCGTCCTGATCCATGGCGAAACCGGCAGCGGCAAGGAACTGGCGGCGCAAGCGATTCACCGTGAACATCCGGTAGCGCAAGGCACCGCCGGCGGCAAAAGCAACCGTCCTTTCGTTGCGGTGAATTGCGGCGCGATTGCTGAATCGCTGCTGGAATCCGAACTGTTCGGTTACGACGAAGGCGCTTTCACAGGATCGCGCCGCGGCGGCCGCGCCGGCTTGTTTGAAGCGGCCCATCGCGGCACGCTATTCTTGGATGAAATCGGCGAAATGCCGCTGGCGTTGCAGACCCGCTTGTTACGCGTGCTGGAAGAACGCGAAGTGGTAAGGGTCGGCTCGACCCGCCCGATCGCTGTCGATGTCCGCATCATCAGCGCCACCCACTGCGACCTGGAACAACGGGTACGCGAGGGCCGCTTCCGCGCCGACCTGTTTTATCGCATCAGTGTCTTGCGTCTGAATTTACCGCCGTTGCGCGCGCGTCCGGACGATCTGGTGGCGCTGGCGGAATGGTGTTTGAAACATGCGCTGGCATCGCTGGAAGTGCGGCCTCACGCCAATCTGCATGCGGAGGTTGTGGCATGCGCAGCCCTGCTGGAAAGTTATGCGTGGCCCGGCAACGTGCGCGAACTGCGCAATCTGATGGAACGAGTTGCCTTGTTCCTGGCGGCAGAACCGCTGCGCTCGCTGACGCCGGCTTTCCTGTTGACGGTCGCGCCGGAGCTGGCTGCCGGGGCCGGTGTGGCGACACCTGTCGCGGCGCCGCCAGTCACTGAATCGGCGGCACAGACACTGGCAAGATTTGACGGCAATCGCGCGGCGGCTGCGCAATACCTGGGAATCAGCCGCACTACTTTATGGCGGAAATTGAGAGAGCGGCGGGACTGACCAATACAGCCATAGCCCTATCCGCTGCGCAATCAATCGTCCTTGGCGCCGGCTATGCCCAACTCCTGAATCTTGCGCGTGATGGTATTGCGGCCGATGCCGAGACGTACCGCCGCATCGTTCTTGCGTCCGTGGGTATGGCGCAACGCCATCTTGATCAAGGCAGATTCAAATTGCCTTCCCAGCACATCCATCACATCCGCATCGCCATTGCTGAGCATCTGCGCGGCTTCAGCTTCCAGCAAAGTAATCCAGCTTTGTTTGTCGCCGCTGCTGGCAACTTGAACTGCTGCCGGCTGCACTATTTCAGGATATTGCGCGGCGGCGGCAACCGGAGCTGAAAGATGCGGATCGAACGCTACCGGCCGGCTGGCCGGGCTTTCCAGTTGCATGCTTTGGTCACGGCCCTCGACCAGATCCTGCGGCAAATCCTTGATCTCGACGGTCTGGCCGGGCGCCATCACGGTAATCCAGTTGCACAGGTTTTCCAGCTGGCGAACGTTGCCCGGCAACTCCAGGCCGCTCATGAAACGCATGGCGTTATCGGAGACGCGCTTGCTTTCGACTCCCAGCTGCTTGGCGCTCTGGCTAAGGAAATAGCGGGTCAGGATAGGAATATCTTCACGCCGCTCGCGCAAGCTCGGCAAGCGCAACCTGATCACATTCAGACGGTGATACAAGTCTTCCCGGAACAGGCCTTCGCGCACCCGGGTTTCAAGATTCTGGTGAGTCGCGGCGATCACGCGGACGTTGGCTTTCAACGACTGATGTCCACCGACCCGATAGAAATGGCCGTCCGACAAAACCCGCAGCAAGCGGGTCTGCAGATCAAACGGCATGTCGCCGATTTCATCCAGGAACAGGGTGCCGCCTTCGGCTTGTTCAAAACGGCCGCGGCGCGATGCCTGGGCGCCGGTGAATGCGCCGCGCTCATGTCCGAACAATTCCGACTCCAGCAAATCTTTCGGGATCGCTGCGGTGTTGAGGGCGATGAACGGTTGCGCTGCGCGCGGGCTGTGCTTGTGCAGGGCGCGCGCGACCAGTTCCTTGCCGGTCCCCGATTCGCCGGTGATCAGCACCGTCACGTTCGATTGCGACAAGCGGCCGATGGCGCGAAACACATCTTGCATGGCCGGCGCTTGTCCGAGGATTTCCGGGGTGTCGGCAGAGGCTTGCTCGACATTCGCTTCGCGCAGACTTTCTTCCAGCGCGCGCCGTATCAGTTCGACTGCCTTGTCGACATCGAAGGGCTTGGCCAGGTATTCGAAAGCGCCGCCCTGAAATGCGGCAACGGCGGAATCGAGATCGGAAAACGCGGTGATGATGATCACCGGCACGCCGGGGAACTTGGCTTTGACGGTTTGCAGCAACTCCAGGCCGGATGCGCCCGGCATGCGGATGTCGGAAACCAGCACTTGCGGCGTGCTCGATTGCAGCGCTTCAATTGCATCGCGCGCATTGGAGAAACTCTTGGTGCTCAGGTTTTCGCGGGCCAGCGCTTTTTCAAGCACCCATCGAATCGATTCGTCGTCGTCAACAATCCAGATTGGTTTCATGTGTTTTCTGCTGCACGCAGTCAGTTAAGCTGTAGCTGTAGTAGTTAAGCTGTAATTCGTTGATCATCAGCGCAATGACGGCCACTACAAAAACCGGCGAACAGGTTTCAAGGTAGCGGTATCAGAATTCTGAAATCTGTATATCCCGGCCGGCTTTCGCATTCGATTACCCCCATGTGCTGCTGCACGAAAGTTTGCGCCAGCGTCAAACCCAAACCACTGCCGCCATCGCGTCCCGACACCAGCGGATAAAAAATGCGTTCTTGAATCTCGGCCGGAATGCCAGGTCCATTGTCGATGATATGCAAGTCTAGTGCCAGCCGGTAACGCACCTTGGCCAGCGTCACTTGCCGCACTATCCGGCTCTGAAAAACCAACTCGGCGTCGCCCGCTTTGATGCGCTCGTGCAACGCTTGCGCTGCGTTGTGGGCAATATTCAGAATTGCCTGGATCAGTTGCTCCTTGTCACCGCGAAATTGCGGGATCGACAAATCGTAATCGCGCTTGATGCTCAAGCCGCTTGGAAATTCGGCCACGATCAGGCTGCGCACCCGCTCGCATACCTCATGGATATTCACGTCGCCGACGATCTGCGCCAGCCGGTGCGGCGCCAGCAGGCGATCCACCAGGGTCTGCAGGCGATCGGCTTCCTTGATGATGACTTGCGTGTATTCGCGCAATTCCTTGACGTGGCGCTCCGGCAGTTCGAGCTCCAGCAACTGGGCGGCGCCGCGAATGCCGCCCAAGGGATTCTTGATTTCGTGCGCCAGGTTGCGGATCAGCTCTTTATTGACCTGGCTCTGGTCGATCAGGCGCTCCTCGCGTTCCAGCTTGAGCTGCTGCACGTTCTCGCGCAACTCGATCAGCACCGGCATCTCGGGATTGTCGAGCGCGGTGACGATGGTGTCGACCCACAAGGGTTCGCGCCCCATGCGCTCCAGGATCAGGTCCTGGCGCGAATCGTCGAACTGATGTTGCAGCGCCTGCTGGAAAATCGCAATCAGCTGCTCTGGGTTCAGGAACAGGTCCGACAGGGTTTGCTGCAGCAGCAAGCGGCAGGAACTTTCCAGCAGATTTTCGGCGGCGGCATTGGCAAACACCAGGCGTCCTTGCTGATCCAGCACCAGCACCGCAGACGCCAGCAGATCGAGGCTGGCAAGTGCGTTGCGTTCGGTAGTTTTTATTGGCATCCGGACATCCTCATTAAAAAACCGGTTCCTGACGGACGCTGCTGTAGCCGGCTGCAGACGACATTGAGCACGGCAACCCATGCGGCGTCGGCGTCAAAGGAAGTCTGTGTGTAATTGAAATGGTGCATTTTTCCGAGCATAACAAGCTTTGTAAGCGATGTCGGTGGGTCATATGCAGAATCGCCACATTATGGTGCGTCCGGCTTGGCTCTATCTTAAACCGGATGGGCAAAAATAAAGGCCGCAGTAGCGGCCTTATGCATCAAGCAAGGTTAATACCATGCGCGGTATTACTTGAGATTCGACAGTTCCCGGTTGAGTGCATCGATATTTTTCTCGCTGCGGGAAATATCTTCTTTCATCGACGCTACCCGCTCCTGGTACTTGGCGTAATTGTGTTCGTTGCCTTGCCGCTCCGGCGTGCCGTCGTTGTAGTCTTTCTTGAGATTAGCCAGGCGCTGCTGCTCGTTCTTCAACTCATCCTGCAAGATCTGGCGGCGATCGTTGTCGCGCGCTTTTTGCGTACCGTTATCCACTTTCGGGAAATCAGGCGGAGTCGCAGTTGCCGGTTTGCTGGAAGCTGCGCCGCCTGCACCTGCTCCGCTCGACTTGCCGGCACTGGGCGAAGTCACCGTCAGCGGCGGCAGACTGACGCGCTTGCAACCCTTGGTATCGCCAGTGTTCTTGTATTCCTTGACGCCATTCTGGTCTACGCACAGAAAAACCTCGCTTTGGGCATGAGCCATGCCGACAGCGGCCAACAGCAGAAATCCAGGTAAAAGAAGCTTCATAGACTTTCTTCGCAATTCAATCGAGACGCTAGTTTATGTCAAGAAACATGCAATGACAAACCATCCTGCACAATATAGTTTGCGATATCCCGATGGACAAAACAAGTGTATTAAAAAGACAAAAGGACAGAGAGATCCCTGTCCTTTATCTTGCCGTCCGATCTTGCATTGTGCAAGACCGGATGCTCAAACTTGCGAACTAACTTACACCGAGTAGTACATATCGAATTCGATCGGGTGAGTCGTCATGCGGAAGCGTTGTACTTCCTGCATTTTCAGATCCAGATAGGCATCGATCATGCTGTCGCTGAATACGCCGCCACGAGTCAGGAACTCGCGATCCTTGTCGAGCGCTTCCAGTGCTTCTTCCAGCGAAGCGCAAACGGTAGGAATCAGTTTGTCTTCTTCCGGCGGCAGATGGTACAGATCTTTCGATGCTGCTTCGCCCGGATGGATCTTGTTTTGCACGCCGTCCAGACCTGCCATCAGCAATGCTGCGAAGCACAGGTATGGGTTAGCCAGCGGATCCGGGAAACGGGTTTCGATACGGCGACCCTTTGGATTAGCCACGTGTGGAATGCGGATCGAAGCCGAGCGGTTACGCGCCGAATAAGCCAGCTTGACCGGTGCTTCGTAGCCAGGAACCAGACGCTTGTAGGAGTTGGTGCCTGGGTTGGTGATCGCGTTCAGCGCTTTAGCGTGCTTGATGATGCCGCCGATGTAGAACAGCGCGAATTCGGACAGGCCGGCATAGCCGTCGCCAGCGAACAGGTTCTGGCCGTCTTTCCATACCGATTGATGCACGTGCATGCCGGAACCGTTGTCGCCAACGATAGGCTTAGGCATGAAGGTGGCAGTCTTGCCGTAGGTGTGGGCAACGTTCCAGACCACGTATTTCAGGTTCTGAGTCCAGTCGGCGCGCTCAACCAGCGTCGAGAACTTGGTGCCGATTTCATTTTGACCGGCGCCGGCCACTTCGTGGTGATGCACTTCAACCGGGATGCCCAGCGATTCCAGGATCAGGCACATTTCCGAACGCATGTCTTGGAAGCTGTCGACCGGCGGCACTGGGAAATAACCGCCCTTGACGGTTGGACGATGGCCGGTATTGCCGCCTTCGAGCTTGGCGCCGGTGCTCCAGGATGCTTCTTCGGAACCGATCTTGACGAAGCAACCCGACATGTCGGCGCCCCAGCGGACGTCGTCGAAAATGAAGAATTCCGGTTCCGGACCGAAATAGGCGGTGTCGCCCAGGCCGGAAGATTTCAGATAGGCTTCTGCGCGCTTGGCGATGGAACGTGGGTCACGGTCGTAGCCCTTGCCGTCGGATGGCTCGATCACGTCACATTGCATGAACAATGTGGTTTCTTCCATGAACGGGTCGATGTTCGCGGTGTTTGGGTCCGGCATCAACAACATGTCGGAAGCTTCAATACCCTTCCATCCAGCAATAGAAGAACCGTCAAATGCGTGACCCGACTCAAATTTATCGATATCGAAATGAGAGACAGGGACAGTTACGTGCTGTTCCTTGCCTTTGGTGTCAGCGAAGCGAAAATCAACGAATTTGACTTCGTTGTCTTTTGCCATTTTCAAGACTTCTGCGGCCGTCATTGCCATGTGAATCTCCTAAATATGAAAGGTACTGCAATTTTAAATTGTGCGACCTGCTCAGGATCTGTTGCACGCAATTTTCCGCGTCGCAGTAACATCATGATGTACAGGTATTGAGCAAACTATGACCGGACAGCAATTCAGTACGACCAGAACTCAGTGCAGGATGATAGCAGAATCCATGCCACCATCCTTTCGCCAAGGCATGCTTATTCGGCCTTGTAATTAGCTAGTGTGGAAGGCTATGTTACCGGTTTGCAGTGTTGGCTTTACCATTACAGCAATCACCAATCACCAGATCGGTGCAGCGAAAAATATAAGCACCATTTTCGTGCGCAAGCTTAAATAAGCCACAAATTGGCACTATATTGGTGCAATTGAATATCCAGCAAAGCATCAAAGCAAAAAACATCATTTTAGGAGAAACACCATGACCACCAGCAACGAAATCCTGACCACTGCCAGACAACGCGGTCAAAATGATCATCTTCCCTATGCCGGCGCGGTGACCCCTAATGAGGCATTCTCTTTATTGGAGGCAGATGTCGCCGCGATTCTGGTGGATGTGCGCACCAACGCCGAACGCGACTGGGTCGGCCGGGTGGCGATTCGCGAGCCGCAGCACGCGGCGGTGCAATGGTCGCAATATCCCGGCGGCGTGCAGAATCCCGATTTCCTGGCGCAACTGGCGCAGATTGCAGAAAAGGGAACGCCGCTGCTGTTTCTGTGCCGTTCCGGGGTGCGCTCGCAACACGCAGCCAAACTGGCCACCGAAAACGGCTACAGCAATTGCTTCAATATCCTGGAAGGTTTTGAAGGCGATAAAGACAATAATGGCCACCGCAAGAACGTCAATGGCTGGTGCAAGGCTGGTTTGCCTTGGCTGGGGGCTTGAGACGGCCTTTAAATTTATGCGCGTGAATCTGGCGCTGCCAGAGCAGCGCCGGATTCATCCTCTTCGAAAAGCAAGTATCCGGTTCTCGTATTTCTGCTCTTCAAATTCGTGCCAGGCGGTGCCGATGTCGACGAAGCCATAGCTGCCATAAAAGGCCAGCGCCCGTGCATTGCCGGCCCAGGCCGTGAGCCAAAGTCTGTTGCCTGCGTTGTCGATCGCGTGATCCAGCAGCGCGCTGCCGATGCCGCGGCCATGGAAATGCTCCTGCACGTATAGCGTGTCGACCTCGACTCCGCCGTAGTTTTCTTCGGCACAGCGCGAATCCAGATCGAGCAGGATGTAACCGAGCAGATTGGCGCCATCCACTTTCACAAACAAGCGGTAATCCGGATCGGCGATGATGCTGTGGAAATAGCCGGGAGTGAAAGTCGACAGCGCCTCGCGCGCCAGATCATCGCTGACGCCTTCGGTGGCATAGGTGTGCAGCCAGACCTGGATCGACAGCGCGGTCAGGCTCATGCAATCGGCTTCTACTGCTTTGCGAATCACGTTGCTTCCCTCATGCAAGCCCAAGCGATGCAATCGCGACGCGCGCAGCGGCCAGATCCCAGGCGGCCTGGCCGACGGTTTTATAGACCGGCAACAGCGCCTGCTGGACAAAACCATGCGCCAGCACATCAGGCAATTCACGCACTTTGCTCCAGTCGATCTGCGCTTGCAGCAAATCGCCGGCTTCATGCTTGGCGCCCGCCAGGCAGTCGACCACTATGGTGCGGCTGTGCAACAGCTCAGCCGGGAATTCCACCATATCCGGTTTGAACGCGCCGACGCCGATCGCCAGCGTGGTCGCGGCGATATGGGCTGGAATCACAGCCGCGCGCGAGGTAGTCAAGGCAATCATCACATCGGTGTGCGGCAAATCGGCGGCCAGCGCGGCGGCGGCCAGAGGCTTGATCACAATCTGCGGATGACGCAGTTGCAAGGCATCGCAAAATGCCTGGGTCTTTGGCAGATCGCGGGCGGCTACCCAAAATTCATTGACGCCGAAATATTCGACCAAGCCGTCGGCATGGGCGATGGCCTGAACTCCGGTGCCGATCAATAGCGCGGATTTTGGCTTGACTGGCAACAGCGCTTCAATGCCGAGCAGAGTTACCGCGGCTGTCCGCCGCGCGGTAACGGTGGGACCGTGCAACAGCGCCAGGCGGCGGCCGCTGGCGGCATCGAACACCACCACTTCGCCCTGGATCGCTGGCAATTGATGCTGGGCGTTGTTGGCATGCACGGTGATCAGCTTGGTCATGCCGATATCGGCAGCCACCGCAGGCATGCATAACAGCACGCTGGCCTGGTCGATTTCTACCACCATGCGCTCGGGCGCGTTGATCTTGCCTTCGCGCAGTTGCTGCGCGACTTTTACCAGTGCCGGCACCAGTTCGGCATAAGGCAAGGCGGCTGCGGTGCTTTCGGCGTCGAGAATTTGCATGTCGTCTTCGTCACTGGAAATAGATCAGCGCAAGAAAAAACCTTGCGGGAACGGATCGCTGTCTTCCAGCACCCACTGATTGAAACCCATGATGTGGGCGTTGCCGGTCACTTCGGTATGCACCGCGTCGAACTCGCCGACCTTGGTGGTCCCGATCACCCGCACCCGGAAACAGCTGCCGACGATGCTTTCATTCACCAGCACCTGATTCATGGCCAGTTTCTGGCGCAGGAACAATTGTGCGGCGCGGCCGGAGGTGCCGGTGCCGGTCGGCGAACGGTCTACTTCGCGGTCGGCAAAGATGCAGACGTTGGCTTGATCGGCCTTGGCGTCATTCGGCGCGCCGTCGATGATGGTGCCGTACAAGGTATCCAGGTCAGGCTCCAGCGGATGCCGGATTTTTACTTTGTCTTTGACTGCCTGCTTGGTTTCCGCGCCTAGCTGTATCAAGCTGCGCACCTGCTCCGGCTTGATCTTGAGCCCGGCCTGGTCGGCGTTCATGTAGTAATAAAAAGCGCCGCCGAAAACGATGTCGCCAAT
The DNA here is from genome assembly GCF_018305005.1 of Collimonas silvisoli. Lineage (GTDB taxonomy): Bacteria > Pseudomonadota > Gammaproteobacteria > Burkholderiales > Burkholderiaceae_D > Collimonas > Collimonas silvisoli. The sequence continues at coordinate 26,608 of NZ_JAGQEG010000053.1, read as the reverse complement.
CACCTTGCCGAAACTCGGCGTCTCGACTTCGACATCGCGCTGGTAGATAAACGCCGGCACATTGCGGAAAGTGACGGCGCCGGCGCGCTTGCCATCCCATTCGACCTGGGCGTCGATGAAGCCGGCCGGAGTATCAAAGCCGATGCGCGTCAGCGGCATGGTGCGTTCTACATGATTGAGCTCCACCAGCACTTTGCCGAGTGCGATGATGCCGTGGCCGCACATGTCGCTATAACCTTCGTTATGAATGAAGATCACGCCGAAATCGGCGGCCGGCGTGACCGGCGGCAGCAGATACGCGCCGTACATGTCGGCATGGCCGCGCGGCTCGTTCATCAGGAACCGGCGCAGGTCGTCGCGCTGCTCTTTGAGCCAGCTGCGGCGCTCAAGAATGGTCTTGCCCGGCACCGGCGGCAAACCGGAAATCACGATACGCAACGGTTCGCCGCCGGTATGCGCATCTACCGTATGTATGGTTCGTGTGTAACTTAGCATGGGAATTTTGTATGAGGGAGCCAGGAGTATTATCAAGCTGCATGTTGACGGCAGGCGGAAAGCGCGTAGCGCCCCCCGCCTGATTTACTTCTGTGACACGTTTGCAGCCTGCAAGGCCGATAAAAGACCAAGCGCTGCTGCTTGGTCTTAGTAGCTGGTCAGCGCTTCCGGCGCACCGCCCTTGAAGCGGTACACCGTCACCGGCGATTGCTTCAGATCGTGCTTGGCGTCAAACTCGTAAGAACCGGCCACGCCCTTGTAATGAATTTTTTCGAGTGCCGATATGTATTGCTTAGGCTCTACCGAATTGGCTTCTTTCATCGCTTGCGCGATCAGCATCATGCCGTCGTAGAACGATGCCGCATAGGTTTCGGCAGGACGATTGAAACGCTTTTGATAATCCGCTGCGAAAGCTTTCCCGGACGCCAGCTTGTCCAGCATGGCGCCGCCTTGCGTGCAATATACTTGATCGGTAATCGCATCGCCGCCGAGACGCCCCATTTCCGGTGCGCAAATGCCATCGCCGCCCAGCAGCAAGGTATTCAAGCCAAGCTGTTTCATCTGGCGTGTCATCGGGCCGCCCTGTGGCGAATAGCCGCCGTAGAAAATCGCATCAGGTTTTTTTGACTTGATGTTGGTCAGGATGCCGTTGAAGTCGGTTGCCTTGTCATTGGTAAATTCGGTACCGACAACTTGCATGCCATTGGCTTTTGCAACCTTGGCGAATTCCTCTGCCAGGCCTTGGCCGTAGGCGGTGCGGTCATCGATAATCGCAACCTTCTTGACCTTCAATTCCTTGGCTGCGTACAGCGCCATCTTGCCGCCCAGCTGGCTATCGCTGGCAGCTACCCGGAACACATAGGGAAAGCCTTGCATAGTCACTTTTGGATTGGAAGCCACGGTGCCCATCACGATGCCGGCGTCGTTGTAGATGCGCGAAGCAGGGATCGTCACGCCGGAGTTGTATGGGCCGACAATCGCCTTGACGCCCATGTCGACCAGCTTTTGCGCCACCGAGACACCCGACTTAGGATCAGCCTGATCATCTTCCATCACGGCTTCAAACTTGATCTTTTTGCCGCCAATTACCATACCCTTGGCATTTAACGCATCAATTGCCATCGTCAGGCCGCCCTGGTTGTCTTTACCTGCGGATGCCTGAGCGCCAGTCAGCGGGCTGCTAAAACCGATCTTTACTACCTGTGTCTCCTGCGCCATTGCGAGCGCTGGGAATGCAGCCAACATAACCATCATAAGTTTGGTCCGTGCGTACATGGCTTTTCCTTTCGTCTGTCTTTAATAATAGTGTTTTTTTAATATCGGCACCCATCGTCTGGCGTGCGTACCGGGAAGTCTCTTGCAGATCGCATCCTAGCAGGGACGCCGCCACATTAAATTCTTTTATGCGACGGCTTCCCCGTAGATTCGATGGCAAAACGACGCGTTCCAACTTGGATTTTAGTTACTATCCGGCGCAGAGGGAAACAAATAAATTAGTTGGGCGTAGCAAAGGTAAGCTGCCAACTCGGCCGCCAACCGCCGTCAGTGGCAGTCGGGCACGTTCTGGTCCAAATAGACCTCGAAAGCGACATTGCTGATCCATTTTTTTTGCATGCCGGCCCAGTAGCCGTTGCTATCCCAGGTCTTGCTCAGCTGTTGCAGATAGGCGCCGAGTTCGGTGTCTGCCGACCTTAGCGCGAAGCTCAGTGTGGCCAGGCTGCCATTCAGCGGCAAGCTGGCTGAAAACTTCTTCCATTCGGGAAAATCAAGCATGCCGTTCAAGACGGCGTCATCCTGCACGGCAGCGTCGCAAACCCCGGTTCTGAGCGCCAGCAATACGTCGGCCGGGGCTTCATATGTTTTTTCAAGGGCGCCATAGCTGGCTGCCACGCTGCCGGCATAAGCTCCGCCTTGCGCCACGCAAATGCTGCGGCCGCGCAATTGCGCCAGACGTTTGATATCGGTATCGCTGCGCATGATCAGTTTGGCGCGCGCCTGATACCTAGTCGGCAGCAGTCTTACGTTGGAGCCGAGTGTGTCGGCATCGGCCCGCGTCAGATTCAACAGCAGCAGATCGACCTTGCCTTGCGCCAGCAACTGCTGCCGATTCTGCGGCGTCGCTTTTACCGTAAGCAGCTTGACGCCCAAGCGCTGCGCCAGGTCCTCGGCAACCGTGTCGGCGAAACCGTCGGCAGTGCGATATTTTGCGCCTGCAACATGTGGTGGAATGACGTAGCTGACGCCGACGATCAATTGGCCGCGTTGTTTGATCTGTTGCAAACTGGCCGCCCAAGCGCTGACCTGCAGCGTGCAAGCCAGCAGCAATAGCGCAGATCGGAGGACGAATGAACGCCGCTTCATGTTCATGGCGTCAGACGCTCAGACGTACTGATAGCGCAGCACCCTATGCTTCAGATTTTCCAGAATCAGCTGATCGATCAGCGCCGCCAGAATCGCAATGGCGAGGATGTTGGTCATCACGCCGATCATGTCGGCGGTTTCGCCTGCGTAGGCCAGGGTTCGTCCCAGTCCCTTGCCAAAGCCAATCAGCATTTCCGCCGAAATCAAGGCGCGCCAGGCATTGCCGAACGCCAGTTGAGCGCCGGTAATCAGTTCCGGCATGACGGCTGGCAGATACACCCGTTTCAGCATATCCCAACGCGTCGCGCCCATCACCCGCGCCGCCGAGACATGCACTTGCTGCACGCTTTCAGTAGCGTTCATCACGCTTAAAGCGGCTGGAAAAAAAGCCGCCAGCGCCACCACCACCATGATCGGCAGATTGCCGAAACCCATCAGTATCAGGAACAGCGGCACCCAGGCAATCGACGGGATCGATTGCAGGATGATGATGGCCGACTTCAGCACTTCACGGAAGAAAAACAGGACCGCGCCGATCAGGCCGAAGCCGATGCCGAACAGCATCGCCGCCGCATACCCGCCGCCGAGCCGGGTCAGGCTGCCCCACAAGGCGGTGCGGAATTCCGGTGTCAGCGCTTCTTGCCACAAACGCCCCAGCACCGGCAGCACGCCCGGCATCAGGAAATCGGGCAACGACCAGGCTGCGACTTGCCACAGCAAGAAAATCAACAAGATAGCCAGCAACATGGCAAGTTTTTTGCGGTAACCGCGCAGCCGGCTTTGAGTAATCATAGATAAGGGGAAAAATAAGCCAAAACAATTCTTGTGTGTTGAAGAAAGCTGACTGCGAAACGATCAGAGCTTGCGGTCTTTTTGCCAGTCCAAATCAATGATCGCGTTGACGTTGAACGGTTTGCCGTCGCGCGTTTTCAAGGAGCCCTGCTCTTGCAGGATATTTGCCAGTTCCTGCATGCGCGCCAGTTCCTTGGCGGTCAGCACGGCGCTGAAGGTCTGGCTCTTGATAGCGTCGCGGATCACCGTCTCACGCGGCAGATCGCCTTGCTTCAGGGTTTTCAAGGTTGGATCGGCGATGAAATAGCCGGCAATCAATTTCGATGCCGCCGCCGGATTTTTTTGCAAAAGATCGATCGCTTCACGCTGCGCATCCAGCGACTTCCAGACAGCTTCGCGGCGCTTCGCCAGCGTCTCGCCGGAAGTGATCACCACCATGCAGGGGAAAGGCCAGACTTCGCCGACCTCGTAAATCTGTTTGACCGGCGCCACCAGTTTCGCGATGCTGGCTTGCGGCTCGAACAGGAAAGCGGCATCGACGCGCTTGCCCACCAGCGATTGCACCGCCACCTGCGGACTGACGCCGAGAATGTTGACATCGTCGGCCTTCAAGCCGGCGTTCTTGAGCGTCACGCCTTTGAGCACGGTGTCGGCGGTGCTGCCCTCGGCCTGCGAGGCCAGGGTGTGTCCCTTCAATCCGGCCACATCCTTGATGCCGCTATCCTCGCGCACCACGATGGCGTGATAGCCATGCTGGGCGCCGGCCACCACCTTGAGGTCGGCGCCTTTGGAGGCCCAGGCCGCGGCATTGGTAAAGCCCAGCACGCCGCTATCGAGCTGGCCGCCGACGATGGCCTTGATCAGATCGGTGCCCGATTTGAACTCGACCAGTTCCACCTCCAGACCATGTTTCTTGTAAAACCCGCCCTCAAAAGCGGCAATCGCCTGCGCATCGTCCATGACCCGCAAATAACCGATCTTGAATTTTTCGGCGGCGCCGGCCTGCCCCGCCAGCGACAGCAGCAGCGCAGGAAGCAGCAGTAGCGGCTTTAGTTTGGTGTTGGCGAAGTTAAATTTCATGCGGCAATTCCCTCAAGTTTTTTTGCGAACGCATCCTGCTCCGCGTGAATCCCAAGCAGGCAAAGAATTTCCCGCCGGATGGCGGCAAACTCGGATAGATCGTGGGTTTTCTCGTGATGGTTCAGATTGAACTCGCGCAGCACCTTGGCCGGACGCGGGCTGAATACCAGAATCCGGTCGGCCAGGAACAAAGCTTCGTCGACATCGTGCGTGACTAGCAATACAGTCGGGCGCTCTTCGCGGATCAGCTGGCGCAGGGAATCCTGCAAGGTCATGCGCGTCAGCGCATCGAGTGCGCCGAACGGCTCATCCAGCAGCAGCACTTTCGGTTTAGTGATGAAGGCCCGCGCCAGCGCCGCCCGCTGCCGCATGCCGCCGGAAACCTGGTGCGGGTAATAAGCCTCGAAACCTTGCAAGCTGACCTTTGATAACCAGTCGCGCGCCTGCTGGCGAGCGCTGGCCTTGCTGACTTTTTGCAATTCCAGCGCCAACGCCACATTCGCTTCCAGCGTCAACCACGGATACAGCGCGTTTTCCTGAAACATCAGCATGCGTTCGGGATGCGGGCTTGTGATCGCTTGGCCGTCGGCCAACACCGCGCCGCTGCTGGGAGCGCCGAGGCCGGCCGCCAGATGCAGCAAGGTCGATTTGCCGCAGCCGGAAGGACCGACCAGGGCGACCAGCTCGCCTTCTTCGATTTCACGGCTGAAATCGGCGATCACCGGCAAGCCGGAGAATTGCTTGTTGATGTGCTGAAAAGATAATTTCATGGGAGATGGCGGCCTTTGCGTCGACTATTGCAGCGCTGCGCCTAAGTTGGCAAGCGTATATAAAGTGGTTTTTTTATTAGTTTTTCACTTTATCGATCAACTTTCTGCCTTACAACAACTTATAACTTCTATGCTTATGCGAAAAACAAATATAGAAGCCTGTTATAGAGTTGCCGATGCGTTATCCGTGATCCTCAGCCCATTCATCCGCGACCATCGTCAGCAAAGCCGTTGCGACGTCGGGATAACGCAATCGCACCCCTAATTCCAGCTTGATGCGCTGGTTTTGCAAACGACGCGATTCTGACATGAACGATAGCAGCATCGGCGATACCACCTGCTCCAGCTCAGCGCGCGGCAGCCGGGGCGGCAGCGGCAGGCCGAAAGCCTGGGCGACCAGATCAAAATATTCCGCCATCTTCAATTGCGAGTCGTCGCTCGCATGGTAGATGCGCAGGGGCGAGGCCTTGAAGATTGCCGCTACGATGATGCGCGCCAGGTCGTCGGCATGAATATGGTTGGTATAGACATCGTCTGCGGCAATCAGGGCCGGCGTCCCTTGCCGCAAGCGTGCCAGCGGCAGCCGTTCGGCAGCGTAAATCCCCGGCACCCGCAGAATCGCCAGGCGCCCGTCACGGCGCCGGGCCCAAGCCCGCAACACCTGCTCGGCATCGACCCGGCGCCTGGCGCGGCCATTATGCGGCGCCAAGGCGCGGGTTTCATTTATCAGCGCGCCGCCGCAATCGCCGTAGACGCCGGTGGTGCTGATGTAAACAAGGGTGGCCCGCTCGGGTAAAATGGCGGCCAGGTTGCGGGTGCGCTGGTCTTTTTCTCCCGCGGAGTGCGGCGGCGCCAGATGGACAACGATCTGCGCCAGGCGGGCCAGGCGCGCCAATGTTGCCGGTTGATCAAGGTCAGCTACCAACGGAATCGCCCCGGCGGCGCGTAATTCGGCGCAACGGGCTGGCTGGCTGGTGACGGCAAACACGCGAAACCGGTGTTTCAGCAACGCCAGCAAACGTAATCCGACGTCGCCGCAGCCTAAAATCAACAGACGCGGCTTGCCTGGCTTGTCGCCATGGTTTTGTTTTATATTTTTCATTATAGGATTGTATGAGTTTTCAGATAACCGTTCAGCCTAGCGGCCGCCAATTCAGCTGCGACGAAGGCGAGACCATTCTCAACGCCGCCATACGTGCCGGCGTCGGCCTGCCTTATGGCTGCAAAAACGGCGCTTGCAGTTCATGCAAGGGCAAGTTGCTGGATGGAGAGATCAGCCACGGCGCGCATCAGGAAAAAGCCCTGCCGGTCAAGGACGAACAACTGGGCTTTGCCCTGTTCTGCTGCGCCACCCCGCATTCGGACGTCACGATTGAGGCGCGCGAAGTGGCCGGCGTCGGCGAGTTCCCGGTTCGCAAGATGCCGACCCGCGTCGCCAAGATCGACAAAGTCGCCGACGACGTGATTATCTTATCGCTGCAACTGCCTGCCAGCGAGCGCCTGCAATTTTTAGCCGGCCAATACGTCGAGTTTCTGCTGCGCGACGGCAAGCGGCGCAGCTACAGCATGGCCAACGCGCCGTACAAGGACGATTTCCTGACACTGCATATCCGCCACATGCCGGGCGGCTTGTTTACCGATCAGGTATTCACCACTCTGAAAGAACGCGACATCTTGCGCCTGGAAGGGCCGCTCGGCACTTTCTTCCTGCGCGAGGATTCCGACAAGCCGATGGTGCTGCTGGCCTCGGGTACCGGTTTCGCGCCGATCAAGGCCTTGATCGAACAATGCGCCCACACCGAATCGCAACGGCCGATCACCTTGTACTGGGGTGGACGGCGGCCGCAGGATTTGTATATGATGGCGCTATGCGAGGAATGGGCGAGCACGCTGCCGAACTTCAAGTTCGTGCCGGTGATTTCGAATGCGCAGCCGGAAGACGAATGGCGCGGCCGTAGCGGCTTCGTGCATCAGGCAGTGATCGATGATTTGCCGGATCTGTCTGCTTACCAGGTGTATGCCTGCGGCGCACCGATCGTGGTGGAATCGGCGCAGCGCGATTTTGTCGCAATGTGCAAGCTGCCGGCCGAAGAGTTTTATGCGGATTCGTTTACTTCGGAAGCGGATCTGGCGCTCTAGCTGTGAAGTTCGCGGCGGCGGGGGATGAGCACCCCTAGTCCAACACCATACACAGCGCTCCGTGCATTTACGCTCATCCACCAACCTCTTCCGTATTAATCAATTTTATTTAATCAATTTTGTCGATTGCGACGTAGCCGATTTTCTACTTGCCGTTGTTCGACGATGTCGCGTCACCATCAGGTATGCCGCCTATCAGGCGGACATGATGTCTGAAACTCACCTCAGGCATGACAATCGGCTGCTGCTGTTGAGAACGCTCCTCAGCAGGCGTTCTCTCGGCTAGAAGCGCCGGCACAGCACGCACATAATCGACTGATGGGCTGGTACGGAGCGCGACCACTCGTGGCGCCGGGCGTTGCCGCAGGCGGACTTTAATTTCTGCCGTCTTCTTATCCTGCGTCAGCATATTATTGCTAACAACACGGTCGACTGCTTTTTCATCGAGCTTTATATTTCCAGTTGCAAACCGAGTTTGATTATTTTCCTCTGCATGGCCTTGATTGCTTTTCTCGGCGGCGGGAGCAGGAGTCACGGAAGCGCTAGCCAGGTCACGAACATTTTCTGTCGGCCAAGTGTTCATGCGCGCTTCAGCTACAACTGTGCCGGCCTCTCTTGGCGTCCAGAATTGTTGCCCAAGAAATGCCAGCACCGCCGCCATCAAAACCATCGACAACACCAAAGGCATTTGAATAGCAGAACGGGTCTGTGGCTGAACAAAGTCAAGCCTTGGGCCGATATTTGCCGATCTCATGTTGCGTGGCCATAGGCGAAAATCGCTCATTGCAGCTCCTCTCTCGGCCATGAAGGTGGCGCATCCAGCCAGAAATAGATAGTTTGACGGACAGAGCAAGCCATTGGCGTATGCCATGCTCGCAAGCGCCATTCGCCATAGTGACCAGACTGCCGGGGTAACTTGTGCTGTGCCACGAGTCCCCAAGAGAAGTTGGCTCTGTCAAACGCTTTGAGCGAAGATGCAACACCATCTTCATCCGCCCTTTTTACGCTGACTGCACTTGCCGCTGCATGCGCGCCGACAGGCTCGATGCGTATTGTCTCGACGTCTGCAGCGCTGGCGGTCAAGCCAGCCGTACGGCGCCGGCTGTCGCCGTCCGCCAGCCACGGATGCGCCGCATCCAGCCAGCGTATATTGGGCGCATGCTCTGGCGTTTGAAGCAAATTGCCAGGGAATGGCGTCACGGCTAAGACGAGGCTCTCGCTGGCCACGAATCCGTCCGCTTTCGCCAATAGCGCTGCAACCGCGACATTATCGGCCAATGCGGTATCCGGTAGTGTTGGCATGCCGCCGACACCCTGCCACATCCCCTGTTTTCTGAACAGGCATTCCATGGAGTCTTGCTGCGGCAAGCTCAGCACGCAATTGTCTTCCAGCATGTCCCAGTGAGAACGCGCAGCAGCCGTCAACAGCGACATGCAGGAGGCTAGACGCAACTTGTGCTGAGCCGCCAACGCCAGCAAACCTTCAACGAGGACAGCATCGGTTGCCGCCGCCAATCTTGGCTGACCGAATCCAGCCGTATCCACAACTATTTTTCTGGAGGAATTATCGCCGCCGTACTGTTCATAAAATTTGGCGCTGGCATATCCCTCCCATTCAGAAGTCTTGGTAAGAGCCGCTCGCCAAGGTAAAACCATATGCCGCACGTAAGGATAGCCAAGTAATACCGTCAGTTTGTCGGCCATTTTCAAGCGGCCGCGCGGAGCGTGCTTGAAAATATCGGCAGCAGCGGGTAGAGGATCAAATCCTTCGGCCGAATTGACCGCCGACTGTTCGCTCCAGACGTCGCGATCACCGCCAAATGCCGACCGCGAAATCCAGGTAAGCGAATGCTCTTGCAGCAGCAGAAGGTGATGCATCGCCAGCGGCCGCGATGATTTCATTGGTCTAGGGAAGTGCGATGACACAATCTGCCTCCTCAAGCGTAGTCCCGCACTCCTCGACAGGGCTACCTTGTAATTCTGCTTTTGCCTGCCATTGCTGCATTGTGTTCATAGGATTATTTACGAAACTGGATAGTGCGCTTTCGCGCGTATTGGCAATTTTGCCTTTTTTCCCTTTGCATACAGCAAGCGTTCCAACGCTCACATCGTCAAATGAGAAAGCATCATGGTGGGAGATATCAGATCAGCAGATTTAATTTCCACACAACAATATTTTTATCAGGCAGGAAAATCATGTCAATTATATAACCATTCAACCTTCGCCCTATCGTGCAATCCAAGAAATCATGTTGATTTCCACCTGCAAATAACATGGGAAACTTCTGATATATGATGGCGTCATGCGAAATATGGACCGGCATGCCACCAAACGTCGGATTTGCACCGCAGGCGCCGAGTGTGGGAATGGAAGAACAATGTTTGACGCACCACACAAAAGTGTCCTAATATTTGCGTCATGAACATGATCAAGACATTGTTACGACGCCGCAGCCCTTTACCTCAGCCAGGTAAGCCGTGCGCGTGACCGTCGATTGATCACGAAGCCACAGGCGGTGCCTGTGGTTTTTTTTTGCCCATATCTAGGAGTAATGCAATGGAATTCAGCGAATACCCGGTTAACGACCTGATGTACATCACCAACCGCCCTCCTCTGGTGTTTACCGAAGGCAACGGCATGTGGATGACGGATCACACCGGCAAGCGTTACCTGGATTATTTGCAGGGCTGGGCAGTCAATGCGCTGGGCCACTCGCCGCAATGCATCCAGGATGCGTTGCTGGCGCAGTCCAAGAAAATCATCAATCCTTCGCCGGCCTTTTACAACGCCCCCTCAATTGAACTGGCCGGCCTGCTGACCGCCAACTCCTGCTTCGACCGCGTGTTTTTCACCAACAGCGGCGCCGAAGCCAATGAAGGCGCCATCAAGCTGGCGCGCAAATGGGGCAAGAAAAACCCGAACCAGGCGGGTCAGCATCGCTTTGAAATCATCACTTTCAGCCATAGCTTTCACGGCCGTACCCTGGCCACCATGTCGGCCAGCGGCAAACCGGGCTGGGACACCATTTTTGCGCCGCAGGTGCCGGGCTTTCCCAAAGCTGAACTGAACGATCTGGTCAGCGTGGAAAACCTGATCAACGACAAGACCGTGGCGGTCATGCTGGAGCCGGTTCAAGGCGAGAGCGGCGTGATCCCGGCAAGCCGCGAATTCATGCAAGGCTTGCGCGAACTGACCAAAAAGCGCGGCATCTTGCTGATTGTCGACGAGGTGCAATCCGGCATGGGCCGCACCGGCGAATTGTTCGCTTATCAATTGTCCGGCATCCAGCCGGATATCATGACGCTCGGCAAAGGCATCGGCGGCGGCGTGCCACTGGCGGCGTTGCTGGCGCGCGAAGAGATTGCCTGCTTCGAGGCTGGCGATCAGGGCGGCACTTACAACGGCAATCCCTTGATGACAGCAGTCGGCGTGGCAGTGATCAAGACCTTGCTGGAGCCAGGTTTCCTGCAATCGGTAAAAGACAAGGGCGCTTACCTGAGCCGCGAGTTGTTGAACCTGACTGAAAAACATGGACTCGAAGGCGAGCGCGGCGAAGGTTTGCTGCGAGCGTTGAAACTGGGCAGCGACATCGGTCCGCAAATCGTCGATATCGCGCGTGACCTGAATCCGGTCGGCTTGTTGCTGAATTCACCGCGTCCCAATCTGCTGCGTTTCATGCCGGCGTTGAACGTGACGATTGCGGAAATCGATCAGATGATTGCGATGTTGTCGGATGTATTGAGTCAGCTGAAGAAATAAAAGCCGGTAGAAGCCGGTAAAACTCACTTGGACCAGCTTAGCTGATGACGTTAAAAAATCTCTTTATCTGTTGCCTGGCATTGTTGCTGGCAGCTTGCGGCGGAGTTGGTTCGGTCCGCCCCGGCTCTGCCGACGACACGCCGGTCAGCGATAAGGGCAACGACATCGTCATTTATTCGCTGGGCCTGATCGATACCAACTACCGCTTCGGCGGCAAAAATCCGGAAGCCGGGCTCGATTGCAGCGGCATGGTCAGTTATGTGTACAGGCAGGCTGCGGGCCTCAAAGTCAGCGGCAGCGCGGCAGACATCGCACGCCAGGGCCGGGCCATCTCCAAGGCTGAGTTGCGGCCCGGCGATCTGGTTTTTTTCAATACCATGCACCGGGCTTTTTCCCATGTCGGCATTTACATTGGCGACGGCCGCTTCATCAATGCGCCGTCGACCAACGGCAGAGTGCGCATAGACCGGCTCGACAACCGTTATTACGCAACGCGCTTTGAGGCGGTGCGCCGGTATTTCGACTAATTTTCGATTGATTGCTGCTGACTGAGCTTAGAACTCATTTCATCAATATCCGTGAGATGCGCTCTTGCCAGAAGAGGTGCTGGCAAGGGTGGAGCAGGGAATTCGCACAGCATGCTGTGCGCCTGCGTAACGGTCTGCGCCTACCAGCGCAGACGCGCCCTGCAAGGGTGCGACGCGTCCAATAGCGAGCTATTGGCAAGGAGCGCAACGCAGCCAGCGACTCTTCTGGCAAGAACCGTTCGGGAACGCGGCTATTGGGGCGTATTGCTGCGTTGCGCCGCTTGCCAAGGGGTGTAGCAGGGAATTCGGACAGCATGCTGTCCGCCTGCGAAACGGTTTCCGCTTGCAAGCGGAAACGCGTCCTGCAAGGAACACCCTTGGCTGCCCGACGCGCCTTGCACTACCTCCCCAATAGCCGCGTTCGCACTCGCGGATATTGATGAAATGAGTTCTAAATAAAAACGCCGTTCCGCTTGATTCCGGAACGGCGTTTTTTGTGTGCCGCGTGGGCGCTACGTGCCCACGCTACATCCCTATTTCTTCTTCGGGATGAACAGATCGGTAATCGTGCCCAGGCCCATTTCAGCCGCAAACATCGGCGTCTCCGACAGCGTTGGATGCGCATGGATGGTCAGCGCCAGATCTTCCAGATCCGCGCCCATTTCCATCGCCAGCACGGTTTCCGCCAACAGTTCGCCGGCATTCACGCCAACGATGCCGGCGCCGATGATGCGCTTGCTGCTTGGATCCCACAACAGCTTGGTCATGCCGTCGTCGCGGCCCATCGCCAATGCGCGGCCGCTTGCCGCCCACGGGAAATTAGCCTTTTCGAAAGGAATGCCCTTGGCCTTGGCTTCAGTTTCGGTCAGGCCCATCCAGGCGATTTCCGGATCGGTGTACGCCACCGAAGGGATGGTCATCGCATCGAATTCGACCTTGTGACCAGCGATCACTTCGGCGGCAACCTTGGCTTCGTTGGTGGCTTTGTGCGCCAGCATAGGATCGCTGACGATGTCGCCGATGGCAAAGATGTGCGAGACGTTGGTGCGCTGCTGTTTGTCGGCCGGAATGAAGCCGCGTTCGTTGACGATCACGCCGGCTTTTTCCGCTGCGATGTCCTTGCCGTTAGGGCGGCGGCCTACGGCCATCAGCACCATGTCGTACAGTTGCGGTTCCGGTGCTGCCGGAGAGTTGCTGTCGGCGCCTTCAAACGTGGCGCGCAAGCCTTCTTTCAAAGCTTCCAGCTTGGTGACCTTGGTTTTCAGGTAAATCGCTTCGTAGCGTTTTTCGATGCGTTTTTGCAGCGGCTTGACGACATCGCGGTCGGCTGCCGGAATCAGGCCGTCGGCAAATTCGACCACGGTTACTTTGGAGCCGAGCGCATCATACACACAAGCCATTTCCAGGCCGATAATGCCGCCGCCGATGACCAGCAGTTTCTTTGGGATCTGGCGCAGTTCCAGCGCGCCGGTGGAATCGATCAAGCGCGGATCGTCGTAAGGGAAACCGGGGATTCTGGCGACCGAGGAACCGGCTGCGATAATCGCATTCTTGAAACCGACCACTTTCGGGCCATCCGCGGTTGCTACCGTGATGGTATTGGCCGAGCTGAATTCGCCCTTGCCGGTCAGCACTTGCACTTTGCGCGCCTTGGCCAGGCCGGACAAACCGCCGGTGAGTTTCTTGATGACGCTTTCTTTCCAGCCGCGCAAGGCGTCGATATCGATTTCCGGCGCCGACATCTTGACGCCGAAGTGCGCCATTTCCTCGGCTTCGGTAATCACCTTGGCCGCATGCAGCAATGCTTTGGACGGAATGCAACCGACGTTCAGGCACACCCCGCCGAGGCTGGGATAACGCTCGATCATCACCACGCTTTGCCCCAGATCTGCAGCCCGGAAAGCTGCGGTATAACCGCCGGGGCCTGCACCCAGCACCATGGTGTCGCATTCGATATCGACCTTGCCGGCGAAACTGACTGCGGCCGGAGCGGCGACAGCGGGCGCAGCGGCAGGAGCCGCAACTGCTGCAGGAGCTGCCCCCGGCGCCGATGCTGCACCGGCAGTTTCCAGCAACACGATCAGCGAACCTTCACTGACCTTGTCGCCGACCTTGACCTTGACTTCTTTAATGACACCGGCGTGGCTGGAAGGAATTTCCATGCTGGCCTTATCGGACTCGACGGTGATCAGCGATTGGTCGACTTTGACGCTGTCACCCGCCTTGACCATCAATTCGATGACGTCGACTTCCTTGACATCGCCGATATCCGGCACTTTGATTTCGATGGTGCTGACAGCGCCGGTTGCTGCGGGCGCTGCTGCAGGTGCCGCTACCGGCGCGGCGGCCGGCGCTGCAGCCGGTGTCGATGCTGCAACGGGAGCGGCGGCAGCTGCGGCGGCTTCCACCACCAGTATCAACGAGCCTTCGCTTACCTTGTCGCCTACCTTGACCTTGATTTCCTTGATGACGCCGGCCTGGCTGCACGGAATTTCCATGCTGGCCTTGTCCGATTCCACGGTGATCAGCGACTGATCGACCTTGACGGTATCGCCCACCTTGACCATCAGTTCGATCACTTCTACTTCTTTGACGTCGCCGATATCCGGGACCTTGACTTCAACCATACTCATAGCGTTTGCTCCATGCTCGCTCCTCCGTCGGGAGGAATAAATGTGTGATGTGGATGTTGTATGCTGCGCGCCGCTTACGCTTTCATTTCGAAACTGTGAATCCGCATCGGCGTGGCAGAGCTTTTGTCGAATTCAACGCCGGCTAGAATCCCGACCTCGGCGATGCGCTCGGCGCTGACGTCATGGTCATATACCGCGTACATCGCACCCAAGGCAAAATTGCGGCCGCTGCCTATGCCCCAGAAACGATCGAAACTGAAAACTTCGCGATAGGAATACACACCGAAGATACCGTAAGGATTGGCGACCAAGGCGGTGATCTGCGACGACTCGTAGGGATCGTCTTCATCTTCTTTGGTATTCAGGAAATACTGATCCTTGAGGATGGTATGCACCTTGGAAAAGGTTTCAAACACCTCATCGCGGTGATTCAGCTTGCATTCTTCTCCCATCGCCGTCAGCAGCTTGCGCATCACAGGAAAATGGGCGGCGGTGCCGGCCAGCGTGATATACGATTCGCCGATCTGGAAGATCTTGTTGTTGACCTCGTAAGCATGCGACAAACGGGTATCGCCGAAAGTCACCAGCGAATCCGATGCAATCGCGATCTGCCTATTTTTTTTGACGACAACGCAGGTAGTCATAATTGCTCTCCATCTGTATGCCAATTGACCGCAAGCGGCGCCGAGCGAAAGAATCTGCTTTCACTCGGCGCCGCCTGGCATTACAACAAGGTCTTGCGCATGTCGGCCAGCACATCGGCCAGATAGACGCTGAAGCGCGCGCCCATGGCGCCGTCGACGACGCGGTGATCGTAGGACAAGGAGGTCGGCATCATCAGACGCGGCACGAATTGCTTGCCGTCCCAGACCGGTTTCATCGATGCTTTCGACAAGCCCAGAATCGCGACTTCAGGAGCATTGATGATCGGCGTAAAGGCGGTTCCGCCGATGCCGCCCAAGGAGGAAATCGTGAACGTCGCGCCTTGCATATCGGCCGGCTTCAGCTTGCCGTCGCGCGCCTGGGCGGACAAATCCCCCATTTCCTGAGCGATCTGACTGATGCCCTTTTTATCGGCATCCTTGATCACAGGCACTACCAGGCCATTCGGCGTATCGGCGGCAAAACCGATGTTGTAGTATTGCTTGAGGATCAGGTTTTCACCCTTGCCATCCAGCGAGGCATTGAACGCCGGGAATTTCTTCAGCGCCGCGACGCTGGCCTTGATCACGAACGCCAGCATGGTCAGCTTGACCGGCGACTTGGCCTTGGCAAAACTGTCATTGGCTTGCTTGCGGAATTCTTCCAGCTCGGTGATATCGGCTTCGTCGAATTGCGTGACGTGCGGGATCATGACCCAGTTGCGATGCAGGTTCGGACCGCTGAGCTTCTTGATGCGCGACAGCGGCAGCAACTCGGTTGGGCCTTGCTTGCTGAAGTCCAGCGACGGCCATGGCAACAGATCCAGTCCGACGCCGCTGCCGCCCTTGCTGCTCGAAGCAGCAGCGCTACCGTTGACCGCACCTGAGATCACGCCCTTGACGTAATTCTGTACATCTTCGTGGGTGATGCGAGCCTTGATGCCGGTGCCGGCGACTTTGCTAAGGTCAACGCCCAGTTCACGTGCGAATTTGCGCACCGATGGCGATGCGTGCGGAATGCTGCCGCTCGCGTGGACTGGCGCCGCTGGAGCTGGCGCCGCTGCCGGGGCCGGTTTGTTTTCTACCGCTGCTGGAGCCGGGGCCGGGGCTGTAACTGCTGCCGCCACCGCCGCCGCAGGTGCGGCAGCCGGGGCGCTGGCTGGTGCGGCAGCTGCCGCATCGGCTTCCAACACCAGCACTAAAGTGCCTTCCTTGACCTTGTCGCCCAGCTTGACCTTCAATTCCTTGATCACGCCCGCATGACTGGACGGGATTTCCATGCTGGCCTTGTCGGATTCGACTGTGATCAGCGACTGATCAATTTTTACCGTGTCACCGATTTTCACCATCAATTCAATGACTTCAACTTCACTGACGTCGCCGATATCCGGGACTTTGACTTCCACCATACTCATCGCTTAGCTCCATTCATTCTGCCCGCTGCAAATCGCGGGCCTGAGTTTCTTTTCAGAAAATTCAGGCCCGCGATTCATAGCCGTGGAAATTTTAATACTGGCTGGGTGTTCTTACTAATGTGACGCTTGCTGTCCAGTGATTAAGACCAGTACCTTATTGCGTGACCGGATTCGGCTTCTCCGGATTGATACCATACTTGGTAATTGCATCGGCGACAACCGAGGCTTTGATCTTGCCGTCGTCTGCCAATGCCTTCAATGCCGCCACTGCCACATAGTAGCGATTGACCTCGAAGAATTCACGCAGTTTGGCGCGCGTATCCGAGCGGCCGAAGCCGTCTGTGCCCAACACCTTATAAGTACGGCCTGCCGGAACGAAAGCACGCGCCTGCTCAGCGAAAGTACGCATGTAATCGGTGGAAACGATGATTGGACCAGCGGTGTCTTTCAGGCATTGGGTGATGTGCGCCAGACGCGGTGTTTCGGTCGGATGCAACATGTTCCAGCGTTCCACATCCTGGCCGTCGCGAGCCAGCAAGGTGAACGACGGCGCCGACCAGACATCGGCGTCGACGCCCCAGTCGCTGGCCAGCAAGGCAGCGCCTTCGATGACTTCGCGCAGAATCGTGCCCGAACCCATCAGCTGCACATGCAACTTGCTCTTCTTGCCACCTTCCTGCAGCAGATAGAGGCCCTTGATGATGCCCTCTTCCTGGCCTTCCTTGAGACCCGGATGGCTATAGTTCTCATTCATCAGGGTCAGGTAATAGAACACGTCTTCCTGATTGGTGACCATGCGCCGCAGGCCGTCATGCATGATGACTGCCACTTCGTGCGAGAAAGTCGGATCGTAAGGCACGCAGTTTGGAATGGTCGACGCCAGCACGTGGCTGTGGCCGTCTTCATGCTGCAAGCCTTCGCCGTTCAGCGTGGTGCGGCCGGCAGTGCCGCCCAGCAGGAAGCCGCGTGCGCGCATGTCGCCCGCTGCCCAAGCCAGGTCGCCGATACGTTGCAGGCCGAACATCGAGTAGTAGGTGTAGAACGGGATCATGACCCGGTTATTGGTCGAGTACGAGGTTGCCGCAGCAATCCATGAGCTCATGCCGCCGGCTTCATTGATCCCCTCTTGCAGGATCTGGCCAGCCTTGTCTTCACGGTAGTACATCACCTGATCTTTATCGACCGGCTCGTACAATTGGCCGACCTGGCTGAAAATACCGATCTGGCGGAACAAGCCTTCCATGCCGAAAGTACGCGATTCGTCGACCATGATAGGCACCACGCGCTGACCCAGGCTAGGATCGCGCAACAGGGTGTTCAGGATGCGCACGTAAGCCTGGGTAGTGGAAATTTCACGGCCTTCAGCAGTTGGCTCCAAAGCCCCCTTGAATGCCGACAATTCCGGCACTACCAAGACTTCATCGGCTTTTTGACGGCGTTGCGGCAGATAACCGCCCAACGCTTTACGGCGCTCATGCAGGTATTGCATTTCCGGGGTATCGTCGGATGGCTTGAAGAACGGCACTTCAGGCAGCTTGTCGTCAGGGATAGGCAACTGGAAGCGGTCGCGCATGGCCTTGATCGCCTCGTCGTCCAGCTTCTTGGTATTGTGCGCGGTGTTGCGTGCTTCGCCCGATTTGCCGAAGCCGTAGCCCTTGATACTCTTGACCAGCAATACCGTAGGCTGGCCCTTGTGTTCCTGCGCCACTTTGAAAGCAGCGTAAATCTTGTGCGGATCGTGGCCGCCGCGGGTCAGATGCCAGATGTCGTCGTCCGACATCTTGCTGACCAGTTCCAGCAATTTCGGGTGCTTGCCGAAGAAATGCTTGCGTACGAAGGCGCCATCCTTGGCTTTGTAGTTCTGGTATTCGCCGTCGACGGTTTCCATCATCACGCGCTGCAGGATGCCTTCCTTGTCGCGCGCCAGCAGATCGTCCCAGCCTGCGCCCCAGATGACCTTGACCACGTTCCAGCCGGCGCCGCGGAAATCGCTTTCCAGTTCCTGGATGATCTTGCCGTTGCCGCGCACCGGTCCGTCCAGGCGCTGCAGGTTGCAGTTGACCACGATCACCAAGTTATCCAGACGTTCGCGGCCGGCCATGCCGATGGCGCCCATCGATTCCGGCTCATCCATCTCGCCGTCGCCGCAGAAGGCCCAGACCTTGCGGTTGGCGGTATCGGCGATGCTGCGCGCATGCAGGTATTTGAGGAAACGGGCTTGGTAAATAGCCATCAGCGGCCCCAGACCCATCGATACGGTCGGGAACTGCCAGAAATCCGGCATCAGCTTCGGATGCGGATAGGACGACAAACCGTTACCGTCGACTTCGCGGCGGAAATGCAGCAGCTGATCTTCGGTCAGACGGCCTTCGAGGAAAGCACGAGCGTACACGCCAGGCGATGAATGGCCTTGGATATACAGCAAGTCGCCGCCGTGGTTTTCGGATGGCGCGTGCCAGAAATGGTTGAAGCCTATTCCTAGCATATTGGCCAGCGAGGCAAAACTGGACAGGTGGCCGCCGAGGTCGCCGTCGAGGCGATTGGCCTTGACCACCATCGCCATCGCATTCCAGCGCATCCACGAGCGCAGACGCTCTTCGATTTCCAGGTTGCCTGGGCAAGGCTCGCCCATATGGGCAGGAATCGTGTTGACGTATGCAGTGTTGCTGGAAAACGGGATCTGGGCGCCTCGGCGGCGAGCCAGATCAACCATTCTTTCCATCAAGTAATGGGCGCGTTCAGGGCCTTCAGTTTCAATAACAGCTTCGAGCGCATCAAGCCACTCTTGGGTTTCAATGACATCTGGATCGTTGGCGGCCTGGGCCAAAACCTGGTCGAGCTGGGCTGACATGCTGAGTCTCCTGAATATGTGCGCTTGTCCAATTTGGCATCGGACTGGCGGGTTGGGTCGCAAGCATCTACGTCACTTTGTAGACGGGTGCCAAATTCTAACAGGACTTTTTTTGATTTCCAAATAGCGATATTCAATTTCACAATATGAAAATATGCTGCATAGCAAGGCAAAATGCCGTGAAAAAAAGCGGCTATTTGACAGCTTCATGGAGTCGAAAAGTGGAATATCGCGCTCAATTCTCATGTCGCATCGCAACATTAATTACATATGAACATCATCAAAATGCGACTTATAGCTAATTCAATATAACAATCGCCGTAAATCTAAATAAAAAAGCGCTGAACCGGAAGTGGTCAGCGCTTTTTTGTGCCTGGATGGCTGCCATTCCGGATGCCTTGCCTGGTTTGCTTAAGCGGCTTTGCCCCCCTTTTTCTTGGCGCCGATACGGCTTTCCTTGCCCGCCAGTAAATTGCCTATGTTTTTGGCATGGCGATAGATCAGCAAGGCGCTCATCACTACAATCGCCAGCAATATCATGTCCGGGCCCTCCATCAAGGCATAAAAGAAAGGCGCGAACACGCTGGCAACCAGCGCCGCCAGCGAAGAGTAGCGAAACGCATAAGCCACGATCATCCAGGTCGCCAAGGTGGCCAAACCCAGCCAGAGGCTGATGCCGATCAGGATGCCGAACAAGGTGGCTACGCCTTTGCCGCCGGCAAAACGGAAAAACACCGGCCACAGATGGCCCAGGAAAACCGCCACCGCGGCCAATGCAAGAGCGCCGTCGCCCAGGCCGAATTGGGGTCCGTATTTTTGTGTCAGCCAGACCGCCAGCCAGCCCTTGAATCCGTCGCCGAGCAAAGTCAGGGCCGCGGCGGTCTTATTCCCGCTGCGCAGGACATTGGTGGCGCCGGGGTTATTCGAACCGTAGGTACGCGGATCTCCCAGCCCGAACAATTTGCTGCTGATGATGCCGAACGAAACCGAACCGATCAGGTAGGCGGCAAGCGCGAATAACAATGTGTACATGCGTGTCTCTTTCTTTTGTATTTAGTTGATTCAGGGCCTATTCGTCCAGCGCACACCGGACCGCCTTTGCCTGCAGCAGGTCAGCCACGCTTTGCGGCGCCATGCCGATCAGGTAACCACGCCGGCCACCGTTAATATATATCTTCTGCAAGGCTAGGATGCTCTCTTCTATATAAACCGGCAGCGCCTTGCGCGTAGCGAACGGCGAAGTGCCGCCGATCAGGTAGCCGGAATGGCGATTCGCCACCTCCGGCTTGCAAGGTTCGACCGACTTGCAGCCGATCTGCCGCGCCAGGTTCTTGGTCGACACCTTGCGATCGCCGTGCATCAGGATGATCAAGGGCTTGGCCGCCTCATCCTGCATCACCAGCGTTTTCACCACATGATGTTCATCCACTCCCAGCGCACGCGCCGACACCGTGGTGCCGCCATGTTCTTCATATGCATAGGGATGTTCGGAAAAGACCGCGCCGTGCTTGCGCAAGAATTGCGTCGCCGGTGTCTCGGAAATATGTTTTGTCATACCGGGTATTTGAATGCAGCGCTCAATGCTGGAGCGCCTGCGTGCAAATCATGTTTTCGTAAAACTTGATGCAGCGACAATTCCTGCCGCTGATCGGACTGGCAGCGATTAAGGCTGCTTGGGCTCATCGGAAGCAGGCTCGTCAGTCGCAGGCAGTTCGGGCTCCGCCGCATCTTCTGCCTCAACTTCGGTGGAAGAACCTTTTTCCAGCTTGCGCTTCAGCTTTTCTTCCTTCTTTTTTTTCTTTTCTAATTCTTTTTGCCGTTTTTCATACTGAAAATTCGTTTTTGCCAATTGCGCCCCCTAAATAAACTCTTGAATGATGTCGTACAGGATACAGGAGAATAATTGAGAGGATGCAGAATTCAACTCCAAGGAAATTACTTAAATATCAACCAAACAAAGTGATTTCATCGGCATTGTCCGCATTGTCCAAATCCGGCCAGCTAAGTTTCACCCCCGTGGATGATGCGCCGCATGCAGAGCCTTCAAGCGCTCGCGCGCCACATGGGTATAAATCTGGGTGGTCGATATATCGGCGTGCCCCAACAGCAGCTGCACCACGCGCAAATCGGCGCCGTGATTCAGCAAGTGGGTGGCAAAGGCGTGGCGCAAGGTATGCGGCGACAGGGGCGCATTGATGGCTGCCTTGATTGCATATTTCTTGATCAGGGTCCAGAACATCTGGCGCGTCATGGCGCCGCCGCGTGCTGTCACGAACAAAGCGTCGTCCATCTGACCGTTCATTATCTGGCCGCGCGCATCTTTCAGGTAGCGCACGATCCAGTTCCTGGCCTCTTCGCCAAACGGCAGCAAACGGGTTTTATTACCCTTGCCGGTAATCCGCAACACGCCTTCGTTCATGCCGACTTCCAGCGATTTCAGCAACACCAGCTCGGATACCCGCAAGCCGCTGGCGTACATCAGCTCCAGCATGGTGCGATCGCGCAAGCCAAGTGGCGTGGCGACATCGGGCGCCGCCAATAGCGCCTCAACCTGGGCTTCCGACAAAATCTTGGGGAAGCGCGGCGCTTGCTTGGCCGAGCGCAAATGCAGGCAAGGATCGGTGCTGATGCGGTTTTGCCGCAGGGCCAGCAGATAGAAACGCTTCAGCACCGCCAGGCGGCGATTCGAGGAAGTTGCCTTGCCGGTGTCATGCTTGGCCAGAAAATAGGCGTTCAGATCGCCGGCATGGATCGCAAACAAGGACTTGGCGTCCGGCTGCGCCTGCAACCACAAGGCGAATAACGTCATATCGCGGCGATAAGCCTCCAGCGAGTTCTTGGCAAGGCCGTCTTCCAGCCACAAGCTGTCGCAAAACTCGTCGATTGCGGTTTGGTGTTCGGCATTTAGCGTGGGTTTGGCTTGGGTTACTGCCTGGCTTGCAGCCTGAGCATCGGCCTTGGACCTCCTCACAAGCCGACCACACCTTCATGCTCCAGCAGCCAGCGCTTGACCCGCAGATGGAAGCCATCCTCCTCGTCGTGATGAGAAAAGCCGCCTATGCCGCCAGCCGCGGTCACCCGATGGCAGGGAATCACCAGCGGAAACCAGTTGGCGCCGCAAGCTTGTCCCACCGCACGCGGCGCCGATTGCACCAGCTTGGCAACCTGGCCATAAGTCAGCACCTCGCCACGCGGGATGGCGGCAATCGCCTTCCACACTTTGTGCTGGAAAGCGGTGCCCAGCGGCGCCAGAGGCAGATCGAAGTGAAAATCCGCTTGCTCCAGATAGCGCTGAATCTGCTCGACCACGCGTGCAGCCAATGCGTCGGTGGCGTCTTTTTCGTGAAATGAGGGGGGCAGATAGACCAGCTCGTGCAGCAAACCGGCTTCGGTGCGTATCCCCATCGCACCGAACGGCGCAGCGACCACCGCAGTGAAGTGCTGCGCGGGAAGCTGGCCGCCGGCGGCGCGCTTGAGAGGGCTATCGGAAATTATATTCATGCCGCAAGCATAAAATAAAAAAGGCGCATCTGTCGATGCGCCTCAAATTACTTCGTATGCACTCCTGGCTGTTTAGACAGCTTCATTTTGGAACGCACGGTCTCCTCAGTATCCCCGGTATCAATACCGTTCTTATGCACCACCACCTATCATCCTGTTTACTAACCTCTTTCGCAGTCATTTCTGCTGCTTAAAAAATCTGAATTCTGTGCTGCATCCCTCTACTGCTTGTCGGAAACCGTAGTCGGTTCTTAAGTCCGGCAATGTCAAATTGTGGTCGCACTGTAACAGGTGTTACCCGGATTTAACAAATAATTTATATGAATCATTTTGACTAAACAACATAGGTTTTCACTAAACCCTTATCAAATCAACATGCATAAATTAACCAAAAGAAACATTGCCAGCTAAAACAGGGCGGCGATCGTCAGTTTGATAAAACCCATCCTACCGATTCCGCTTGCAAATTGAGTCCGACCGGCAGACGGCACATTTCTTTAGGTCATTGCCGCCGGCGTTATAAAATCTCAAACCCGCTCAGCGCCTTTCACCCCCATCCGCCACGCCATGTATATCGTCAACCTGCTGCTTCCCGATTTTTCGCTGATCCTGCTCGGAGCGGTCTTGCACCGCATCAGCAACTGGGGTGGCGAATTCTGGACCGGAGCGGAAAAGCTGGTGTATTTTCTGCTCTTCCCTACCCTGCTTTTTTATTCCACGGCGCGCACCCCGCTCAGTTTCGACACCAGCGGCAAAATGCTGGCGGTCGGCATGAGCGCACTGCTCGGCGCCGTCATTCTTACCTGGATGGGAAAACCGTGGATCAAGGCCGCGCCCATGGATTATGAATCCGGTATGCAAACCGGTTACCGTTTCAATTCGTACATGGCGCTGGCCCTGGCGGCCAGGCTGGGCGGCGAGCAAGCTACCGGCATGATGGCGTTGCTGATCGGCTTTGGCGCGCCCTTGTGCAATCTGGCTGCGGTCCATGCCTTGGCGCATAAAAGCGGCGGCTTGCTCAAAGAACTGGCGCGCAATCCCTTGCTGATCGCCACCGCATGCGGGCTCTTGTATAGCCTGTGCGGATTGCCGATGCCGGAAGTGGCGGGAGCAGTCTTGTCGCGCCTCGGCAATGCCGCGCTGGCGCTGGGCTTGCTGCTGGTAGGCGCGGGCCTGCGCTTAAGCGGCGTGCATCAAGCCAAGGCATTGACCGGGTATTTCCTGGCGATCAAGCTGCTGGCGCTGCCGGCCCTGGCCTGGCTGCTGGGGCAATGGCTGGGACTGGCGCCGTCGCAACTGCAGATCGTCGTGCTGTTTTGCGCCTTGCCTACCGCATCCAGCGCATACATCCTGGCGGCGAGAATGGGCGGCAATGGCCCTCTGGTGGCGTTCATGATTTCTGCCGGCACCATGTTGTCGGCGCTGACCTTGCCGTTTTGGCTGTGGGTGCTGCAACACTAATTGTTTGATCTGTCAGACGACGCCATGTTGCTTTAACGCCCATGCCACATGCTCCCGCACCAGCTCAGACGGATCGTCGCTGCGCAGTTGCAAGGCAGCGATGATCTCTGGCGTACTGACACCCGCCGCTGCGGCGTTGCCGAGACCGACCGCCATATTGCGCAACCAGCGCTGATAACCAATCCGGCGGATCGGACTGCCTTCCATGCGGCTATTGAATTGCTCCTCGCTCCAGCCGAATAACTCCACCAGGGTAGCCTGATCGAGGCCATTGCGGACGTCGAAATCACCCAGCGCCGACGGCTGCGCAAACTTGTTCCACGGGCAGAACAGCTGGCAATCGTCGCAGCCATACACGCGGTTACCGATCAAAGGCCGCAGTTCCAGCGGGATACTGCCTTTCAATTCAATCGTCAGGTAAGAAATGCAACGGCGCGCATCGAGCCGATAAGGACCGACAATCGCCTTGGTCGGGCAGACATCGATACAGGCGCCGCATTGCCCGCAGTGCGAACTGACGGACTGGTCGACCGGCAACGGCAGGTCGGTCAGGATTTCGCCAAGGAAGAAAAACGATCCGGCCTCGCGATTCAGCAACAGCGTATGTTTGCCGCGCCAGCCGAGGCCAGCCTTCTGCGCCAGGGCCACCTCCATCACCGGCGCCGAATCGGTGAACACCCGATAACCGAACTCGCCGATTTCACCTTTGATGCGATCCGCCAGCTGCTGCAAACGCGAGCGCAGCACCTTGTGATAATCGCGTCCACGCGCATACAGCGACACAGTGGCGGTGCCGGCAGCGGCCGGCGCCAGCCGCGCTTGCTCGCGTGGCCGCCAGCTGCCTTGATCATCCCGATAGGCGCGCGGCAGATAATCCATGCGCACCGCAATCGCCCGGATCGCACCCGGCACCAGTTCAGCAGGCCGGGCGCGCTTCATTCCGTGCGCTGCCATATAATCCATCTCACCGTGATAGCCAAGCTCCAGCCATGCCTCGAACCCAGCCTCCTGCTGCGCCAGATCGACATCGCTGATGCGAATATCGGAAAAGCCGAGCTCCCGCCCCCATGCCTTGATGGTGGTAGCCAGCTCTACTAGATTTTGATCCGTTACAACCATGGCTTAAGCGATTCAAAAAAGACTTTATATATAGGAATATGTGACGAGATGCCGCATTTTACAACCCACCTGCACGATGAAGCTGGAACCAACGCTTTGGGTGCTGCAATGGCCAGAGCCTTGCTGCCCGGACTAGCGATTCATCTGCATGGCGATCTGGGCGCCGGCAAGACCGCGCTGACCCGCGCCTTGCTGCACGCCGCCGGCTACCAGGGCCACGTCAAAAGCCCTACTTACACCTTGGTGGAACCTTATGCCATCCAGATAGACCAACAGGCGGTCGAAGTGATGCATTTCGACTTGTATCGGATGGCCAGCCCGGATGAGTTCCTGGAGGCCGGTTTCCGCGAATATTTCAACCACAGCACCATCTGCATCGTCGAGTGGCCGGAAAACGCCGAAGCCGCGTTGCCACCGCCCGACATCAGCGTATTACTCAGTGTTTCCCGTGTTTCCGACAGGGGACGTGATGTAGAATTGCAGGCGTTATCTGATAAGGGTAGTCAATGTCTCGCTCGACTGAAATTTGCACCAAACCTCTAAAATCAAGAATCCGCCGCACCGTGCTCAAGGCCGGCGGCACCTTGCTCATTTCAGTGCTGGCGCCACTCTCGGCGCGCGCCGCACAGATTGTCGCGGTGCGGGTCTGGCCGGCGGAAGACTACACCCGCGTCACGCTGGAAAACGACGCAGAACTGAAAACCACCCACTTTCTGGTGCAAAATCCGGATCGCATGGTGGTCGACATCGAAGGCATCGAGCTCAATCCGACCTTGAAAGAACTGGTCGCCAAGATCCAGCCTAACGATCCCTATATCAAGCAAGTCCGGGTCGGCCAGAACCGCCCTAACGTGGTGCGGCTGGTGTTCGACCTGAAGGAAGAAATCAAACCGCAGGTGTTCACCCTGGCGCCGGTGGGCGGATACCAGCACCGGCTGGTATTCGACTTATATCCGGTCAATCCGCCCGACCCGATCGCGGCGATGATAGAAAAAGGCGAGTGGCCATCCTCCACCCCGGGGGAGATCACGCCGCCGGTGGCGCAAACCAAACCGCAGGAACA